>JANXVQ010001012.1 GCA_025351545.1 Spirosoma sp. | reverse complement strand
CCTACAAACTGCTTACGCCAGCTTTCACCGCATCCAAAAGCCATCGACCTATAACAAAAAGAAAACCATCCGCCGGGCGGGTAAGGTAATGACGGTGCTGGAAGGACTGCCCCAGTTCAAGAAGAAAGGTCAGCACGACGGTTTTTACCTGGAAGGCAGCATCCGAACCGATGGGAAACGAATCAAACTGCCTCATTTGGGTTGGTTGGTTTGCTCGGAGATGCTGCCCGATTGTGCGGTCAAGCATGTGTCCATCACCCGAACGGCGGATTACTGGTTTGTGGCCTTCCAGGTGCCCTTTGTGCCCCTTAAGACCATTAAGCAATTCGACTCTATCGGTGTGGACCTGGGTATCAAGACCTTGGCCACCCTGTCGGATGGGACAATCTTTCCGGCTGTCAAGCCCTACAAACGCCATAAACGGACACTTAAGCTGGCTCAACGAAAAGTCAGTAAGAAATACATTAAGGGGCAGAAACAAAGCAAGAACTACCAGAAAGCACAACAAAAGGTAGCTCGGCTTCATGCCCGGATCGCCAATATCCGGGCCGATGCGTTGCATAAACTCACCACCTATCTGACTAAAAACCACAGCCGGATTGTGATTGAAGATTTGAATGTGCGGGGCATGAGCAAGAACCACAAGCTGGCTTCCGCCATTCTGGATGGCGGCTTTTTTGAGTTCCGAAGGCAACTGGTTTACAAAGCCAACTGGTATGGAGCAGAGGTAGTAGTGGCTAATCGTTGGTTTGCTAGTAGTAAGACCTGTTCAGGATGTGGCGGCAAGAAAGCAGCCTTACACCTTTCTTGCCGGACTTATAGTTGCGACTCCTGTGGATTACGCATCGACCGGGATCTGAATGCAGCCCTTAATTTGACCCACTACTCAACCGTGAGTTACACGGGGATTGCCTGTGGAGCCTCGACAAACCGAACGGACTCGTCTGAACGGGGTGCTATGAAGCAGGAAGCTAACAGCGGTCTGGACCATCAGGTATAGATTTGTGTAAGTTTAGTGTAACGGATTGTACATGTATAACTTCGTGGACTACCCACCTGATCAGTGGGCCTCTGACATGGCTTTAGCCGCCAGGGCTACTTCGGCAGCCGACTTCTTCCTGGTTCGCAAGAAGTAAACCAGGGGTAAAATGATCAGGAAGAAAACACCCACCAATCGAAACGTATCCAGATAAGAAAGCAGGTAAGCCTGTCTATCCACTGCCAGATCGAGTATTTTATAAGCCCGCTGACTCGCCCCACCCAATAAGTTAAGTCGCTCCGTCAATAACGGGTTAGACGGATCAAGGTTGCTCACCAAGTCGTATCGGTGTTGAGCATAGTCTCTCGTAACAAAGGTGTTAGCCAGGGCGATACCGAAGGCTCCGCCTAATTGCCGAATCATATTATTAAGGGCAATAGCAGAAGGGAAGTCCTGCGGTGGTAACCCGGCGACCGCCTGATTAATGAGCGGTAACTGGAGCATCGTTACCCCAAAGACCCGCATCAGCTGCGCCCAGAAAAAGTCCCACTGATTCGCTTGTCCATTTAAAGTGCCGCTATAAAAGCCAAACACCACAAATGTACACATGCCGATAATAATGAAGGGGAGGGGAGAGGCTCCCACCGATAGCCGTTTGCCAATCAGCGGAAACAGGGGAATACCCACCAGCGTGGGCCAGAGCAACGAAAGGCCGGTCATTGTTGGGGTGAACCCGTTAATGCGCTGAACCAGAACGGGATATACAAAGACGGAGGTGAACAGCCCAAGGCCCGCCACAAAGCTGAAAATAGTTGTTACCCCGAGCGTTCCCTTGCCCAGCACCCGCAGGTTGACGACTGGATGGTTGGTTGTTAGTTGTCGCCAGATGAATCCGGCCAGCCCCCCAACAGCGGTTATCGTTAACATCACAATGGTTTGCGATTCAAACCAGTCATCCGATTGTCCTTTTTCAAGCACGTATTGTAAGGAACCCACGCCTACAGCCAGCAACAAAATTCCCAGGTAGTCAATCTTTATCTGGCTCTTGCGAGTGCCTTCACCCGGTTTTTTTGCGATATAGACTAGGGTCAGTATCGTGGCCAGAATGCCAATGGGCACGTTGACGTAGAAAATGTATGACCAATGATAATTATCAACAATCACTCCACCGAGAAACGGACCCAGTGTTGGTCCCAGAATGATTCCCATACCAAAAATACCAGAAGCGATCCCTCGTTTGGCGGGTGGAAAAGCGTCAAAAATGATGCCCTGTGAGGTAGATAGCAACGCCCCTCCCCCCATGCCCTGGATGAATCGCCAGAACACCAACTGCCACAAACTCGTCGAACTGGCGCAGAAATAGGAGGCAATGGTGAAGAGAATAATCGAGGCAACGTAGTATTTTTTGCGTCCAAAGTAATCGCCCAAAAAGCCTGTCATGGGAATAATGATCACGTTGGCAATGGCGTATGAGGTAACTACCCAGGCCACATCTTCGATGGTGGCTCCCAACGCACCGGCTACTTCATTGAGGGCCACATTGACGATAGTAACGTCGATGAGCTCCATGACGGCGGCCGAAATAGCCGTAACGACAATAATAATACGGATCAGCCCCGTTGGAACGGCAGGTGCTGTAACGGAAATAGCAGGTTGCATGAACGAATAAAGTAGCCGACAAAGGTACGATCTACTAGTGGCTGAACGAGAGGATAGTCAATTTGGTTTACGAAATAAACCGAAAATTAGGGCGACCTGTCTGGAAGCAGCGTTAATTGGAAAACTACAAAATCGACGCTTGGGTGGCAGAAAACCACTTGCTGGCGAAATGAAAGACCTGTGGCTTGGTCTGACAGCACACTGATATTTAAGTAAACGCTGTCAATTGGGAGGAAGGCCTTAATACTTCATCAGACTGCTTTGTAGCATACCTGCAGTGATTAGTCGAAAGATATTACAAATCGGCTCGAAGCAGGGTTTCAATTTTGATAGCTCTGGCTTGCAGCCGCTTGAGAACTAAGCTCCTGTCACCCATTGATCCCGACGTACTTTCCTCAGTGGTAGAAAAATAGATTAAATCGGCTTCACTTTGTCCGTGGCCCAGATTATAGGCCTCAATCTGGGCCTGTGTCTGCGGATTGGGGTAAACCGGCAGTTCATCGGTAAAGACTTTGATAGTTGTGAACAGGGTTTCTATAGTTTCATTGTCGGCAGTTGGCTCTAGCTTTAAAAATTCGCCGATGGCCTGATATAAATCCTGCTTAACGGTCTGGTTATCCATGTGCTTGAAATAGGTTAAGTGGTTGTAGGAGACAAAGTAGCTGGCCCATCGGTTTGGACCAGTTGGCAAACCTCTGCCGCCTTGTGCTTCAACTGGATCAAGGCCTGTTCCTTTTCATCATAGCTGGTTGCTTCGCTGAATTGGTTGTATTCGGCAAGCATGGCGGCCTGAATAAACGTAAACGCTTTGGTGTAGACCTCGTTTTCTTCGGATGCTGACCGATGTAACTCGTCAATTCGGTCTCTAATCGTTCTAAACTTATGTTTAATTACTTCTTCATTATCAACTTTAAGGGGCATAAGTGCCGTCGTCTCGGCAACGATTTGCTGTTTAATCTTCTCGCTTTCCATCCTTGAGTAAAGTTTACTTGCCTGGAAAAGACTCCCTTTTGTTAACCCATATTTACCTGGTAAGGTTTGACCGGGACGACTGGCGAGTTACAATCAGCGCCACTCCTGGTAGTCTGTCCCGGCTTTTGTAAACATGAAAAACCAGTCAGCCTAAACTTAGTTATACGGGTGTAAAAAAACTGATTTAATTAGTGGGCATTTATTGAAATAGTGCAAATTATTAATAAAAAATAACCGTTATTTATGCGAAAGGGACGAATTAATACCTAAGCCGTATTGTTTTTATTATAGAAAGTTGGGCCAAAGCATTACCTGATTTCTCTAGTCAAAATGTTTGAGATTTTTATCGGCGATGTGGTGTATTACACGACACCCGAGCAGACGCTAGCAAAAGACAAGATCAAGGAAATTTGCACTACGAAAGAGAAGGGGAAAGGCAAGCACCTTTATCTCCTTTACAATGGCCTGGGTAAACTGGAAGGCGAATTGTTTTTAAGCCTGAAGCGAGCCAAAGCTCATTTTGAGCGCTGTAAGATTGAGGTTAATATACCGAAAAGTCTTGAAACAGACTAAATCACCTGCCCCACTTGCCAGCTCGCAACGTGGGGCTTACTTTTCGGCCTGGTGTGCTGTTTTACTTAAAGCAATTGCCAGATCAGCTCCGGAGGATAAGGCTACCTACCTATCAGGCGAAAGTGGCCAATGTCTGCGTTTATTTTTTATCTGGTTGCAAACGGCATTGGAATTAAGGAAGCTGGACCGTTGCGTTATCGGGTTCAAATTCCAGCGAGACGGAATTCATACAAAACCGTTTGTGCGTAGGCGCGGGACCATCGTCAAAGACGTGCCCTAAATGCGAGTCACATCGACCACAGGTGACCTCCGTCCGGCGCATGCCGTATGCGTTGTCTGGTTTGTAGACGACATGATCCTGGCCGATGGGTTCAAAAAAGCTGGGCCAGCCGCAGGTACTGGAAAATTTGGCATCTGACTTAAACAACACATGACCACAAACAGCGCAGTAATACGTGCCCTTGGTCTCACTATCCCAGTATTTACCGGTAAAGGCCCGCTCGGTGGCCTGTTCTCGGGCAACAGCGTATAAATCTGGTGGCAGAATCTTTTTCCACTCCGCATTGGTCACGCTCAGGTGATGCGTATCGGTATGCGAATAGTAGGGATTGTGTTCATGATTGTCATCCGATGTCAGATGCTGCGGAAACGTGTTGGAAGTTGACATGAGCAGACGTGTTGTTATGGCTTGACAGGCTAAAATGTAGAAAAGAAAGCAGTTAAATCTGTACAAAGGACTACCACGATAACCCACAAGAGGATCTATCACTACTTTTGCCCCTAAAGCTACCTAATCCATTTGGCAAGTTAACTTTCCCATGATCGTACGCCCTACCTATAACTGGTTTCGAATGCTCTTTGTCTGGCGTGGCTCGGTCTTACCGGCCTTACTGCCCCGACTGTTGGTGTTAGGCCTTTTTTCGCTCCTTGTCGTCTATCTGCAAGGGTATGTGCTGTCCTATAAAATCACCCTTACGCCCGTTCCCTTTACGTTTATCGGCACGGCGCTGGC
>JANXVQ010001003.1 GCA_025351545.1 Spirosoma sp. | reverse complement strand
CCGGTGCGATACCGATCAGGTAGTAGTGTCCGTGGTAAAACGCGGGTAAGTCGGCACGCCCGACTTCGATTGAAATCTCTTTTTCCATTTGGCCGGGCCGCCGGTGCGGTGCCATGTCAGTCATTCGGATGAAAGGTGAGTTAAAGGTTTACTACGAACGTAAGCTTGCAGAAGGTAAGAACAAGATGCTGCCGGGCCGCCGGTGCGGTTCTAAACGCCGTTCGCAATAAGCTTATCCACCGCGTTTGCTCAGTAGTCCACCGGGGCCAAAAATATGACAAAAATTATACACTAGTGCTTGTATAAACCATGGAAATCCGTGCGGTAGTCCTGACAATCAGGACTATTTTTTTACTTTTACTTTTCTTCTGTTTGCCTTGTTGAGTATAATAGGTCGGATCGTAAGCCGTAGGGCGATTTAATCGGTGCAAGGTCGTATCTTTGGGTAAACTCTAATCAACAACTCGTTACAAAATTTACGTTCGTGACTGTCTCGCTAAGTTGATAGCTTACAGTTGTTAATACAGCCTTAATGAGTGGGACTAATGTCGAGCGAAATATAATATCTGTATCGGGTGTATAATCAAGTACCCTCACCCTCCTCCGCACTGAGAGCCATCGCAACGGAGCGAATCAACAAAAGCATCATTTATTGCTATTCATCCTGCTGGTTGATGCTGAATAATAACGCTTCAAAGATTATTAATGACCCCCATGATCATCTATCGCATGAATCAGAAGTTATTTAGTGTATTCGTTGCCGTCTGCCTGGCGGTTAATATCACATATGCCCAGAAGGGTATCCAGTTTCTACCAGTACGAATTGACGATGTTTTTGAAACCGCGAAGAAAACCGGCAAACCCGTGTTTATCGAAGTTTTTTCACCTACATGCCACGTTTGCCAGAGTTTCATGCCAACGCTCGATGATCCAAGTGTCGGGGCGTTTTACAACAGCAAGTTTGTTAACACCCGCCTGGATGTGGGCAATAAAGCGACGCAGGCCTGGCTTGTAAGCAAAAAATTATTTATTCCTTCACTGCCGTTATTTCTTTATTACGACGCGAATCAGTCACTGCTCCATTTCGCAATGAGTACTAACTCGCCCGAGGAAGTTATCCGTCACGGCGCCACAGCGCTCATGCCTTTGGCTCGCAGCCAGAGTATGAAGGGGCGTTATGCGGCTGGCGAGCGAGCGGCTAGCTTTTTGATTGACTACGGCACGTTTGCCCGTCTAACGCGCGACACGGCGGCCAATATTAATATTATGGCTGAGTATGCTCGCCTACAGCCAGTAACAACCTACGCAAATGAAACAAACTGGCTGGTAATAAAGAAGTTAATAATGGACATGGATAACCCAATTTTCCAGTATATGATAAATCACCTGGCCGACTATAAAAAATACGATCAGGAACAGATAAAGAGTGTGGCCGAGAATATTCTGATGTCTTCGTTGTATAGTACACGTGGAGCATTGTACAACTCGGCCAAGGTATTGGAGGTGAAAAAGCAGTTGGTTCTGATTGGAATTGACCCTAAAAAAGCTGGTAGTTGGACATTGCTGCCAGAGGTAAAAGCCTATTTTCGGCAGAAACAAACGGCAAAAGCAGCCGCACGGATGGATGATCATGTATTATCTACCCCATACACGATACCGGAATACTTATATATCTCACGACTCTTTAACAGAAACAGCCCCGACTCACTGGATGTATCAACGGTAATTAATTGGGTAAACAAAGCACTGGCGATCAATACAACCACGTCCAATGATCAAGCTGACTTATATTTTGAGCAGGCTGATGCTTACCGCCGGGCCGGTAAAATTGCCGAAGCAAACAACGCGGCACAAAAATCAATGGACATAGCGAAATTAGCTCAACTGGATACAAGCCGAAATATCGAGCAAATATCGAAATTGAAATAGAGCTCGACTGTCAAAATTCAGGTTGCCTGTAAATTGTGACAGTCAATAAGTGGAATTTGCCAGTCCGCTTTCCTACATTGCCCAATAAACAGAGAGGTGGCCGGGAAATCCCG
>JANXVQ010000997.1 GCA_025351545.1 Spirosoma sp. | reverse complement strand
CCCCGATTGTGTAGCGAAAAATGCAGTTCAGATTTATGAGGTAAATGCCAGCAAGTTGGATAATGCCACTGCTTTTTCGTGGTGGTGTACCGGTTCGACACAGAGTATTACACCCGGCCCAACGGGTAAAGCCACCTATAGTTTTGGCCCCTACTTTACGGGCGGACAGGTTTGCGTGGGTATCAATTATTCAGCGTCGCCGTGGTATCAGTCATTCTGCAAAACAGTAACAGTCTGTGCACCAGGCGCCCGTACTGGTGCAGGCGATATTGTTGACAACGCAGTATTCCCGAATCCTACGCAAGACCGGTTCTCGTTTGTAGCTGAGCGGGCCATTCAATCCATGACCGTTGCCGATGAGATAGGACGCGAAAAATTGATGCTGGGCTCAGCCAAAGCGGGGCAGACAATTACGTTTGGGGAACACTTATCAGCGGGTACATATCTGCTGAACATTCAGTACGACGCTCAAAACCGGTAATTAAGCATGTTAAGTCAAGGGAAAGCTCGCCCGGGTTTAGTAAACGGAGCGAGCTTTCCCTTGACTTGATTTTTGAACGTATTAATTATTCAGTCGAACAAAACCACCATCCAGTGGGTAATCGCAACCCGTAACAAATCCTGCTTCGTCGGAGCAGAGGTAAAGGGCTAAGGCGCCCACTTCTTTCGGTTCGGCCATACGGCCAATGGGTTGCGTTTTTGATAATTTTTCAAACATCTCAGCTTCCTGACCAGGATAATTTTTCGCCAGAAAACCGTCTACGAAAGGCGTATGTACTCGTGCGGGCGAAATGCAGTTGCACCGAATATTGTCTTTCAGGTAATCTTTGGCTACGGATAAGGTCATGGTTAATACGGCACCTTTGCTCATCGAATAGGCGAAACGATCAGAAATTCCTACCGATGCCGCTACCGATGCCATGTTCAATATGATGCCCCCGCCATTGGTTTTGAAATGCGGAATAACGGCGTAGAGGCAATTGTACACCCCTTTTACATTGATGCGAAAAATGCGGTCAAAATCGGCTTCGCTGGTAGAATCGGCTTTGCCAACGTGTGCAACCCCCGCGTTATTGACAAGAATATGAATGGGAGATTCTGCCGCAATCTGACTAATTAGATCAACAACCTGCGCCTGATCTGACACATCAATGGGATGCGCTTTCGCCTTGCCACCGGCTGCGTTAATATCGTCGGCTACCTGCTGGGCTAGTTCGCCGTTGATTTCCAGAATGTGAACCGTTGCACCTGCCTGGGCAAATGTCTGTGAAATAGCCAGTCCAATGCCGCTGGCCCCGCCCGTAACAAGAGCCGTTTTGTCTTTGAGTGAAAACATTTTTAAAGAGCGAAAGAGTGAATGAACGAAAGAGCGGCTGGCGCATTAGAGTTCGCTTCGACCCGGCGGCTCGGATTCACTCTTTCGCTTTTCGCTCTTTCACCATTTAAAGTGAAACACCCCGTTTCCAGGGGATAAAATCGTCTTGTCCCAGCCGTTCGGCCTGGGTAATTGTTTTGCCCGATGCCAGCTGAATAATGTATTCGAGTAAGGCATCGGCGTTTTGTTCGATACTCTGCTCACCGTCAATGATGGGACCACTATCGAAGTCGATCACGTCGGGCATCCGGTTTTTGAGAATCGTATTGGTCGAAACCTTGACAACGGGGCAAATGGGATTGCCGGTGGGCGTGCCAAGTCCCGTCGTAAATAAAATGACATTGGTGCCCGAACCAGCCATGCCGGTTGTTGCTTCAACGTCGTTGCCGGGCGTGCAGAGCAGGCTAAGGCCGGGTGTGATGGCTGGTTCAGCGTAATCTAAAACGTCCGTTACGGGCGATGTGCCGCCCTTTTTGGCCGCTCCCGCCGACTTTATGGCATCGGTGATCAAGCCATCTTTAATGTTGCCCGGAGATGGATTCATGTCGAATCCTGATCCAACGGCTTCTGCCGATGCTGAATAGCCACCCATTAAGTCGATGAATTTCTGCGCTTTGGCCGTATCGTCGGTGCGGTTGATCAGTTCCTGTTCTACGCCGTTTAACTCGGGAAATTCGGCCAGTACCGTTTTTCCGCCCAGCGTTACAATAATATCTGACAGGTGGCCTAACGTTGGATTTGCCGAAATGCCCGAAAATCCGTCGGAACCGCCACATTTTAAGCCAATGGTGAGCGCGCTGAGTGGAGCGGCTTGCCGTTCGAGTTTATTTATTTCCACCAAGCCAAGAAAAGTCTCTTTAACGGCCTGCGACATCAACGCATATTCGGTTCCGGCCTGTTGCTCGAACAACAAAAGCGGCTTGTTGAACTTTGGATTCTGGCGCTTAATTTCTTTCTCAATTGTATCAGCCTGTAAGTGCTGACAACCTAAACTAAGTACCGTTGCCCCGGCCACATTAGGGTTGTTGATAAATCCGGCCAGCAGCGAACCTAAATACTGCGAATCCTGCCGAGTGCCACCGCATCCCATTTCGTGAGTCAGGAATTTGATGCCGTCGATGTTTTTAAACGGTCGGTTTACGGCCTGATGCGTATGATTAAGCGTTTGGTTTTGCGATTCGTCTACAAACGGCTGCATCTTTTTGATGTGGTTCATATCGCCAACGTTGAACAGACTCACCAGCTCATGCACCTGATCGCGGTATGTTTCGGGTTGTGCGTACCCTAACTCGCGTTCAAAAGCGTCTTTCAATACCAGAATATTACGATTCTCGCAAAATACCAATGGCACCACAAGCCAGTAATTGCGTGTTCCAACGTTTCCGTCGGCACGGTGGTAGCCCATAAATGTGCGTTCCTGCCAGGCCGAAACGTCGGGTGGTTGCCAGGAGTAAGGTTGCTTTTTGGCGAGACCGTAGGTGTCGGCATCGTGCTTGAGGTTGAACGTTGTGATGGGCTCTCCCCGCCGAATAAACTGCGTTGCTTTACCAACCAGAACGCCATACATCGTAATCGAATCGCCGGGTTGCCGGTCTTCGGTTACGAATTTATGCTTAGCGGCAACGGCATAGGGCAAATCGTAAATGATCTTATCAAACTCAATCTGTTCCCCAGCCGCTAAGTTGCGTAAGGCAACAATCACGTTATCGGCAGGATGAACTTTTAACACACGGGCGGGCATCTGAAAAACGGATTATTTAGTAGTAAAGAGTCACATTAGCCCGAAATATACCACACCTGTCAAAAACTTTAATCAACTCTATTGCTAATGTGATCGCCAATGTTAAGTTTTGACAGTTGAATTTCTCCCTTAATCATGCTCCCATCTTTGTCTACTCCCCAAACGGGCTTTGCTGCCAGTCAGTCGTTACCCGGCCAGGCGTGGCCCGGCCGCCTAATGTCTATGGATGCCTATCGAGGCTTTGTTATGGTTTTGATGGCGGCCGAAATGCTGAAATTCGCCCATTTGCACGAAGCCTTTCCCGATAATGCTTTCTGGGAATTTCTGGCCTATCATCAAAGCCACGTTGCCTGGGCGGGCTGCTCGTTACATGACCTGATTCAGCCATCATTTTCATTTCTGGTCGGTGTCGCCTTGCCTTATTCAATGGCTAGCCGGGGAGGGCAGCCGTTTGGCCCTCAATTTGGTCGTGCCCTGCGCCGATCGTTGATTCTGATTCTACTCGGCATCTTTCTTCGCTCGACTCACGCCAGCCAAACAAATTTTACGTTTGAGGATACACTAACGCAAATCGGTCTGGGTTACCCAATCTTATTTCTACTGGGCAATACCACGCTGCGGACTGGCTGGATTGCACTGGCCGTTGTTCTGGTTGGCTACTGGCTGGCCTTTGTGCTTTATACCGCGCCGGGACTGAATTTTGATTATAGCGCCGTTGGGGTTCCCGCCGGAACGCCGGACCGCAACTGGCCGGAGCACTACAGCGGGTTGATGGCTCATTTTAATAAGAACAGTAATCTCGCCTGGGCATTTGACACGTGGTTTCTGAACCTGTTTCCACGGGCAAAAACGTTTCTGTTTAATGGCGGTGGCTATGCAACACTCAGTTTCATTCCAACGCTTGGTACAATGCTGCTGGGCTTGCAGGCTGGCCGGTGGCTGCGTTCGGGAATAACACAACGGGAGGTTTTAAAGCGGTTTCTGCTGGCAGGTGCTATTGGATTAGCCGCTGGTATTTTTCTGCATGTCGCGGGTATCTGCCCGATTGTGAAGCGCATCTGGACACCCGCCTGGGTATTGTTTAGCGGAGGCTGGTGTTTTTTGTTACTGGCGCTTTTCTATAGCCTTATTGATGTTGCCAATAAGCGAACATGGGCTTTCCCATTGATCGTTGTCGGGATGAATTCCATCGCCATTTACTGCCTGGTGCATCTTATTGACCGTTTTATTTTCACGTCGCTCTATACCCATCTGGGCAATGGCCTTTTCCTGATACTTGGCCCCGCTTATGAATCCTTGCTGATCGGTATCGTTACACTGGCCATTTTTTACCTAATTCTTTGGTGGATGTACCATCGGAAAATCTTTATCCGTATTTGATATATGCTCACAGCCAATATTCTGAATCTGTTCGATCAAACAATTTCGTATGGGACCATCGTCGTCGAGAATGGTCGTATTTCCAAAATTAATTTACTCGGTCCCGAACGTTCTGGCGAATCGTATGTGCTACCCGGTTTTGTGGATGCCCACGTTCATATTGAAAGTTCGCTGTTAACGCCCCCACAATTTGCCCGTCTGGCGGTGGTTCACGGCACCGTTGCCACCGTATCTGACCCGCACGAAATTGGTAATGTTCTGGGGGTTGCCGGTGTCAATTACATGATTGCGGAAGCGCGTCGGGTGCCGTTTAAGTTTATGTTTGGCGCACCTTCCTGCGTGCCGGCGACTCCGTTTGAGACCGCCGGGGCCGTAATTAGTGCGGAAGATGTCAGGCAATTGCTGGCTATGGAGGAGATTGGCTATTTGGCCGAGGTGATGAACTTTCCGGGTGTGCTGAACAGGGACCCCGATATGATGGCTAAAATCAGTTTGGCTACCGTGTTCAATAAGCCTGTAGATGGACACGCACCCGGCTTAACCGGCGACGATGCCCAGCGCTATATCGACGCGGGTATCAGCACCGATCACGAATGTTTTACCTACGAAGAAGGGTTAGACAAAGCCCGGCGTGGTATGAATATCCTGATTCGTGAAGGTAGTGCGGCTCGTAACTTTGATTCTCTGATTCCACTATTGGCAGAATTCCCCTCGCAGATCATGTTCTGTTCCGACGATAAACATCCCGATACACTGGCCGAGGGACATATTAATCAGTTAGTGGTTCGGGCTTTGGAAAAAGGCCATTCGCTCTGGAGTGTACTGCGGGCAGCCTGCCTTAATCCTGTGCTCCACTATCGGTTACCCGTTGGGCTATTACGCGAGGGCGATCCCGCCGATTACATTGTGGTTACTGATTTGCAGAAATTGCATGTGCAGCAAACCGTCATCAACGGTGAACGTGTCGCTCAAAGTGGCCAGTCGAATATACCTGATTTGCGGAGCGAACACGTCAATCAGTTTACCTGTTCACCCAAAAAACCGGCCGACTTTC
>JANXVQ010000994.1 GCA_025351545.1 Spirosoma sp. | reverse complement strand
AAATTCTGGCTCTCGATCTGAAAACGTTTGAATACAAACCATCGCAAAAAGGAACGGGGGCGGCCATCCGCTTTGCAACGCTCGAAGGGACAAAGGCGATTGATAACCTCAAGAATCGCTTTCCTGTGCTGGTTGCCGGAAAAGATAAAGCGGGCGAGTTTTACCGAAAAACATTTGCCGACGGTTTCCAGTACGCTACCCATCGTATCCCCGAAATCTCGGATGAACTGTATCGCATCGACGCGGCTATAACGGCTGGGTTTGGCTGGCAGTTGGGCCTGTTCGAAACCTGGGACGCCATTGGCGTTAAGCAGGGTCTCGAAATGATTGAAGCCCAAGGTCAGAAACCCGCCCAATGGGTGTATGATATGATTGCTGCTGGTTTCGACTCGTTTTATAAAGTCGAAGGCGGCAAGCGGAAATACTACGATATCCCGACGAAAAGCTACAAGGCGATTCCGGGTGCAGATGTATTCACCATTCTGGAAAACCTCCGTGGCGACGGACCGTCCAACAAAATTGTCTGGAAAAATGCGGATGCCAATATTTATGACCTTGGTGACGGCATTCTGAATGTTGAATTCCGAAGTAAGATGAACACCTTTGGTCAGGGCGTGTCAGAAGCTCTAAATAAAGGTATTTCTCTGGCCGAAAAGGACTTCCGGGGTCTGGTGGTCGGCAATGATTCTGCCGAAGCGTTTTCGGCAGGTGCTAATTTAGCAACGCTGTTTATGTTTGCCGTTGAGCAGGAGTTCGACGAGGTAAACCTGATGATTGCGCAATTCCAAAAACTCATTGCGCGTCTTCGCTTCTCATCCATCCCAGTGGTGGTCGCGCCCCATACGCTCACACTTGGGGGCGGCTGCGAAGCCGTGTTGCACGCCGACCGCGTTGTGGCCCATGCTGAAAGTTATATTGGTTTGGTAGAAGTAGGCGTCGGTCTGATTCCGGCTGGTGGTGGTACGAAAGAAATGGCCGCCCGTGCCTCTGACCTTTACCAAACTGGCGATCCAGAACTGAACATTTTACAAAACGTGTTCATGAATATCGCAACGGCGAAGGTATCGACATCAGGGCAGGAAGCTCGTGAGATGAACTATCTGCGTTCAACAGACCAGATTGTGCTGAACCGTAGCCGTTTGCTGGCCGAGGCCAAGCAAGCGGCTATCGAACTGGCCGACAATGGTTACACGCAACCTAAACCGCGTACTGACATTAAGGTACAGGGTAAAACGGGAATCGCGCTGTTTAAAGCCGGTTTAGCTGCCATGCGAATGGGCCGTTATATTTCGGATCACGACATGAAAATTGCCGATAAGTTAGCTTATGTTATCTGTGGAGGTGATTTGAGCGCCCCGCAAGCGGTGTCGGAGCAGTATTTGCTCGATTTGGAACGGGAAGCGTTCCTGTCACTGACGGGCGAAAAGAAAACACTGGAGCGAATTCAGAGCTTGCTGACGGGTGGCAAACCATTAAGAAATTAGCCCTCCCTTCCGTAAATTGATGTGATGGCGTAACAGTAGATAATCAAAAAAGCCTTCCCGTAAATATGAAATTTTCGGGAAGGCTTTTTTGCTGTCAACTCACTTCCAACTATGACACTAACGGAGAAATGCTCAATACTGTGTTTATCCTTTTCTTCTTGTATATGACTGATTATTATCTATTTATAGTACAAATTGGTCGAATCCGGTTACTTACTTGTCGTTAACTACAATACGGATAAGCCTATAAAATCTTGTATACCTTATTTTGTAAGTGGCCTGTTCTTGAAAGATTTAGTTAAATATAACGGGAATTTTCCCTTGTTAAGTCTTGAGCGTAATCATTAATTTATGGATTTACTGCTATATGTTTAATCTTGATTGTTGATTTTTAGGTAACATGTTAACATTTAAATGTAAAATATATAAAAAACACGACACTAATTTAATATATTGCATAAAAGAAGTGGTCATCTGTTAAATTTTGTGCCATTTAATATATTTCTGGCAATTAAATGAAACTGAATATATGATGCTTTGCGTAATTTGTAGACAGAATTACGCTTAACTCAAGAAAATAAACCAACCTATAAAATTAATGACTACTTCTTTGAGTGATGAAG
>JANXVQ010000987.1 GCA_025351545.1 Spirosoma sp. | reverse complement strand
CAAGTTGACGCCACTGCCTGCAAAGGAGAACAACGGTTTTAGAACGTAATTTTCCAGGTCAGTAGGATAGGTGCTCAAGTCAGATAAATAATAACTGGCCGGAACGTAGGGACTCTTCAACAGAGGCAACGTGTATTTGCTGATGCGGAAAAACCAGTTTGGATGCCCAACCCACTCAACGTCTACATCATCGGTGAGTTGAAACTCCGTTCGTAGGTCAGGGTAGTTTTGCAAGTCGTCGAAAATCAGGCGGTTATAAATTCGTTTGATGCGAATCTGCCGACCATCTTTCTCATAAAATAACGCCCTGCCCTTTTTCCTGATCTTAGTTAGACACACGGCTTTCACGCCGAGGGACTTCTCCGTCAGGACAAAGTCAACGCGCGTCTTCTGCTTTTCGGGGTATATTTCCAGTAAAATCACTTCTTCCGGCCGGCAGTCTCCCACAATCATCTGACGCAACCGGTCCAGATACTCGTCGTTGTCGGCCGCATTAAACAAGTGTGTGAGTTGATCTGGAACAGGATAAAGGCTACGGAACAGCTTGGCAACATAAGGCTGGAAACAATAGAGTGAGGGGAAACCCTGTAGTTCTATCAGTTGAGGCATTAACTCACCCTGCGATGGACCGCCTGACGAATCCTGACAAACGGCAAAATCGACGGCCATAAACTGCGTATGCTCGTCTTCGTTTGGCACGTGCTGCTCTGCCGGAATTGCCTTATCGGTCAAGGATTTAAAATCAGCACGAGTAATGACAGAAATGATGTCATCGCAGGCTTGTAAAATCTTGTCAGTCAGAATTTTCGGGACAAAAATAGGCGTTTCGGCTACCCGGAAGTCTAATTGACCGGGTAGATCAGCCTCAACTTTATCCAAAAAAGCTTGGTAGCTCTGCGGGCCAAAGGCGTCATTATAGGCTTGGCGGACGGGTTGGATCATAAAGTATTTTGTCAGGTCGACCGAGATGCGGAGTCCATAAATCCGGGTCCCGGACAAGTAGTCAATTGGAGAAATCCGCTCTGGTATTTCTGTCCGGTAGAAAGTAATGTATAGGTCCTCCAACTGGAGAACGTATAAAAATGACATTAGGCAACTTGCGGCTCTTCAACTGTAGCTGATAATGACTGAATTGCCTGCCGTAAAAATCCGGGTAGAATAACAGACTCAGTCAGGGCAATCTTGTCGGGGTCCTGCAAATAGGACACCATGTCGTTGTATTTTTCCTTTCCGAAATTTGAAATGATATGATTCCGTTTCTCATCTTTCAGGAAGTACCGCAACATGCCCTCATTGTCGGCTTCGGGGTGAAACTGGGTGCCCATGATTTCTGGTGAGAATCGCATGGACATCACGGCCCGGTCTAATAATACGTGGGGGCGGATTTTTTCCAAACATAAAATGCTGGCTCCCATAGTTTCCATACGCTCAACGTTTGGACCAGTGATCTGATAATCACGGGAATCCACGGCATAGAATGGCTCAGGCAAACCTATTAGCAACGGGTCCAAGTCGCCTTCTTCCGTTTTATGAACCGGAAAAATACCGAACGAAGTCGATTTGCGCCGGCTTAGTAAACCCAGGTCGAGATGCCGCACAACTAACTGAAAGGAGTGGCAGATCAGAAACACAAATTTCTTGCGGTCATTGTGAAGATTCCAGTCGAAAATCTGGTCGATTAAAGAGAAATAGCGAGTTTCCCAGGCATCTGATGATGCCATTGGGCTACCTGGCCCGCCCGATGAAATATACACATCATAATCCAAATCAGGAATTTCGTTATTTGCCCGAACGTCATACACGTCAAACGACAGTTCTGCCTGACGATTATTTCCTTGTGCGTTCCGAATCGATTGTAAAATACAACGAAGGCCCTCGTTGGCATGGTTGTTATTCATGTCCAGAACGGCAATTTTTACTAAGCTCATGAGGTGTCTATTACGGCTAATTAGTTGCTGATAGTGATTCGAAAAATAACTAATTGATGCCGAAAGAAGTTTCCTCCACAATATAATTTACAACCTGTTTTAAGTCGTTGGTCTCTTGGAAAATAGCTAGTTGACGGTCTGCTCCGGTGCCCATTTCAAGGATTTTCAATACGTATTCACACTCGGAACGACTGCCAAGTTCATCGACCACATCGTCAATGAAAACAAGTAGTTCGTGAATCAGATGATGCGTAGGTACTTCCTCCTCTTTGCCGAAATCAATCAACTTTCCTTCGATACCATACCGGGCCGCCCGCCACTTGTTTTCATTGATCAGAATACGTCGGTACGGTCGGAAATTAAGGTTTTGTTTGTGCAGTTTATAAATCTTGGCAACCAGTGCCTGCATAATTGCCGCTAAACAAATGGTCTCATCGACACGCATGGGCACGTCGCAAATACGGAACTCGAT
>JANXVQ010000985.1 GCA_025351545.1 Spirosoma sp. | reverse complement strand
GCCCGATTTTTTGTTTAATTTTGTGATAGCTTATCCAGAAAGACGGAGGGAATGGACCCGATGATGTCTTGGCAACCAACCAACCCAGGGGAATGGTGCCAACTTCCTCCCGCTCAATAACCGGGATAGATAAGTTAGCCTTCGGCTATCTGTCTTTCTGTACATAAGCCTTTTTATTTTTTGGACTTTTTTTAGTGTGCTGGTTGTTGGTATCCCTAACAATCAAGCGTTGCAATACTGCCATTGAAAACGATATACGAAATTTTACACGAACGCATCCTCGTCCTCGATGGGGCGATGGGTACGATGATTCAACGGTATAACTTGACCGATGCCGATTATCGGGGTGAGCGATTTCAGGATTGGCCGCATGATTTAAAAGGAAATAACGACCTGCTTTCCCTAACGAAGCCGGCAATAATTCAGGCGATTCATAAGCAGTATCTCGAAGCGGGAGCCGATATTATTGAAACCAATACCTTCAGCAGTACGACCATTGCTATGGCCGATTATCGAATGGAGGAGTTGGCTTATGAACTTAACTATGAGTCGGCCCGGATTGCCAAAGAGATTGCCGTTGAAATAACCCGCCAGAATCCTGACAAACCACGCTATGTGGCTGGTGCAATGGGACCAACCAACCGTACCGCTTCCCTCTCACCCGATGTGAATAACCCGGCTTACCGAGCTGTTACATTCGATGATCTGGTAAATGCATATTATGAGCAGGTAAGTGGCCTGGTCGATGGTGGATCGGATCTGCTTCTGGTTGAAACGATTTTCGATACGCTCAATGCCAAGGCGGCTATGTTCGCTATCGATAAGTATTTCAATTTAAATCCGCAAAAGACAGCTCTGCCGATAATGATTTCCGGCACCATTACGGATGCCAGTGGGCGAACACTGTCGGGTCAGACGACCGAAGCGTTTCTGTATTCTGTTTCGCATTTGCCCCTGCTCAGTGTGGGACTCAACTGCGCCCTTGGTGCTGAGTTGATGAGGCCATATATTCAGACACTCTCAAAAGAAGCACCCTTCTTCACGTCGGCTTACCCGAATGCGGGTTTGCCCAACGAATTTGGCGAGTACGACGAAACGCCGGAGATGATGGCGTTGCAAATAGAAGATTTTATTAAAAATAGCTTTGTCAATATCGTTGGTGGTTGCTGCGGCTCTACACCCGACCATATCCGCGCCATTGCGGATGTAGCGGCTAAATACCCACCCCGGCAGATACCTGAACCTGAACCGTATCAGAAGCTGAGCGGACTGGAGCCGTTGAAAATAACGGAGTTAACTAATTTTTTGAACGTTGGTGAACGTACCAACGTAACAGGCTCGAAAAAATTTGCCCGGCTCATTAAAGCCGGTAATTTCGATGAAGCACTGAGTATTGCCCGTGGGCAGGTGGAAGGTGGAGCGCAGGTGATTGACATCAATATGGACGAAGGTATGTTGGATTCGGTGGAAGCCATGACGACGTTCCTGAACCTGATTGCCGCCGAGCCAGACATTGCCCGCGTACCCATCATGGTCGACTCCTCGAAGTGGGAAGTGATCGAAGCAGGCCTGAAATGTGTGCAGGGGAAAGCCATTGTCAACTCTATTTCGCTGAAAGAAGGCGAAGAAGCGTTTATTGAACGGGCGCAACTTGTCAGGCGTTATGGTGCGGCCGCCGTTGTAATGGCGTTTGACGAAAGTGGCCAGGCCGATTCCTACGAACGGCGTATCCAGATCTGCGAACGAGCCTACCGAATTTTGGTTGATAAAGTCCATTTTGCCCCCCAGGACATTATATTCGACCCCAATATTCTGACCGTTGCTACCGGTATTGAGGAACACAATAACTACGCTGTTGACTTTATAAATGCTACGCGCTGGATTAAACAAAACCTGCCCCTGGCTAAAGTGAGCGGGGGTGTATCAAATATTTCATTCAGTTTTCGAGGTAACGACCTCGTGCGCGAGGCCATGCATTCGGCGTTCCTGTATCATGCCATCCGTGCTGGTATGGACATGGGAATCGTGAATGCGGGACAGTTGGAAGTATATGACAGTATCCCAAAAGAATTGCTGGATCGTTGCGAAGACGTTCTGTTGAACCGTCGGGATGATGCCACCGAGCGATTGGTCGACTATGCCGAAACGGTGAAAGCCAAAGGAAAAGAGATTGTAAAAGATGAAAGCTGGCGGTTGGAACCCGTTCGCGAACGGCTCAAACACGCTCTTATCAAAGGCATTACGGACTACATTGATCAGGATGTTGAAGAGGTTCGACTACAGGTCGAGCGGCCATTGCACGTTATTGAAGGTCCGCTTATGGATGGCATGAGCGTGGTTGGCGATCTGTTTGGCGAGGGTAAAATGTTCTTGCCACAGGTTGTAAAATCAGCGCGGGTAATGAAAAAAGCGGTGGCTTATCTGACGCCGTTTATCGAAGCCGAAAAAAACGCCCCCAAGCCCCCAAAGGGGGTGTTGCACTACCAAACGGCCGATCCCATTTTATATGGATTGCTGAAGGATTTTGCCCTGGAAAATCGGAAGTATCCAACACAAGCAGAGGAAACGCTATGGAACGCTGTTCGTGGAAAAAAATTAGAGGGGTATAAATTTAGAAGGCAGCACATTATTGGGTCATACATTGCCGACTTTGTTTGTCTGAAACAACATTTAGTTATTGAAGTAGATGGATTGATTCACCAATTGCCTGACAATAAAATCTCTGATAAAGAAAGAACTGCCTGGCTTAATAAAGAAGGATTTCGGGTAATCCGTTTTACAAATGAGCAGGTAATAAACGAACTCAGCAATACGCTTGACGCAATTATTGCCGAGTTAAAAGCTCCCCCTTCGGGGGCGGGGG
>JANXVQ010000938.1 GCA_025351545.1 Spirosoma sp. | reverse complement strand
GGTGAAGCTTACCGAGTAAGGAACACCCGGCGTCAGGCCCGTGAAGGAGTAAATCCCCGACGCATTGGTGGTAGTCGAGGCCACCACGCTGCCAGTGCTGATCAGCGTTACGATCACGCCCGGAATACCCACCTCACCCGCGTCCTGAATCCCATTCTTGTTGGTGTCTACGAAAACGAAGTCGCCCAGCGAAGCCGACGGAATGTAGAACCCCGCGTCTACTGTTGGGTTGTTCCGTGCTGTGCTGGAGGTAGGCTGGCTCGTATCAATTGTATATACGCCAGTAAATCCATTTACGCCGGCATCGCTATTTAAAGCGTCTGATACACCGGCTACATTAGCTGATGTCGATTGATAACCCGTTGGCGAAACGAACCGTACAACATATCTGCCGTCCGTTAAACTATCAAACAAGTACTTACCGCCACCAGCAGTAAAAGTCGAGTCCAGCTTGGTTGTTCCTAGTTGATCGTATAGATAAACTTTAACACCATCAATGCCGAGTTCTCCAACATCCTGAGCACCATTCTTATTTGTATCTTTCCATACGTAATCGCCTAAACTACCATAAGGACCCTGGATGACCTGAATGTTACAGCAGTTTGTAGTAGGACATCCACCCCGGTAAGTTACGAAACTATATATACCCGGACTTTTAATCGTTAGTGAGAAATCGCTATTAACCTCAGCTAATGAAGTTGATACAGCCGATGTGCTGATTGGAGTACCATTCCGAGACCAGACAATTTGGTTGTAGCCCGATGGAATTGTTACTGTATACTCATCGCCGATATACCAGAGCATTGGAACAGAAAAACAGACGGCATCATAGTCGTCCTCAACCAAACTCTGATTGTTAGGAATCGAATTAGAATCTGTCTGGTCGGCCGCTGTTATTTCAGCCGTATTAAACCAAACCCCGCGTTGCAGAACGGTGGCTTTCAAAACGACAACTGCCGAATCGCCCGGAGCGATGGAGGGAATAAGCCATGTTCCAATCGTAGCAGTGGCCGAGCCAGTCGGCGTATATGTTCCAGTCCCACGTACAATACTGGCAGAACCTGGCACAAACGCAACTCCTCCCACAGGTAAAACATCTTTTACCGTTACGTTAGTTGCTGTGACTGCGCTGATCGAGTTGGCCACAGTAACCGTGTACGTGACTACATCACCAATGGCGGGTGCCTGATTATCAATCGTCTTATGCAGACTTAGATTTATAGTTGTTTGTGTTTGTGCCTGTGCCTGAGCCGGTGAAACCGCCAGCCAGAACAGGATTAGGGTCAACACCGAACAAACGACCTTCAAAACAGGCATAGTGCTGCTATGAGTATAGTCGACAAATGAAGATAACAGCTTAGAAAAGCTGTTTTCGCCAGATGCCTTTGCTCTCATGGGCAGGGTCCCTCCACCTATATCCGACGTCGCTTGGCGGAAATCTTCGTGAGGTGATTTTATTAGTATAAATTTCTCATTCATTGGATGTTGTGCAAAATAATTTGAGATTTTTTGTGAACTACGGTTCCGAAAACCGGGTGGACTGGAATACGGTATATCGGGTGGTTCACCGTCAAACCCGGCGAAGCCATCAGTCGTCCTTTGGGCATCTATAGAATAATCCATTGCCGACGAGTATATTCTCCGTAAAAATGTAGCCTTTTGAATGGGCAGAAGCCGCCCGTGAAGCAGGTCTAAAATATAGCTTATTAATCGTCCCGTGAAGGATGCCACTTGGATTTGTTGAAAAACCGATTTTCGGCATTCAGCGATAGGCTTACGGCCAGCCAAGGACATTAAACGCTTCGTGTGTAGTGTAGATATTTCTTCCATCTGCAACTTAATTTGGGACGGTTCTTTTTTTTTGCAAAAAGAGGCCAATAGATTTATGAATAGACAGACCAATTGACTGATAATTAAGTCACGGTTTACTACTCTGAAATCAAAAGGGACTTTTGCTCTGTTAGAATTCAACTAAAACTATGCCAAACCACACCTTTAGAAATCACCTTCCTTTTAATAACCACTAACAGTCTGTTTTATAAGGCTTTACTAGAATGGGCTAGTTTTAATATACAATAATATTTGTTAGATATTCTTCGGTAGGCACCGGTAGGCAGGCAATTAGTATGGCGGTAAGTGATTAGCGAAAACTATGCCAACTGCGTTTTATTCATTCACATTCTGGTTACTTAATTAAATTATTGCTTTTGGAAACAAATAGTAAAGTCATTATTCACTAAGTAATTAGGTAGTGTACTATTAGGTTATGAGGGAAGAGAGCCTTAGATAGCAGGCATACAAGCTGCTTAGTAAGGAATTAAATAATACGAAGAGTAATACTATCTGTATTTATTGCTCTGGACAAAAAAATAGCCACTCATTGCAGAGTGGCTATTCAACAAGATTTGGAGTTGATTTAAAAATCATAACCAAGCGTCAGATAAGGAATTGGCTTGCCAACAGATCGATCTTCAAGACCCCAGCCGTAGTCGAATTTAACAAAATAGCCAAAAATCATTGTTCTTATACCAGCTCCGTAGCCAATCAGAAATGGATTTTTAAAGTTGGTAACCGTAGCCCGGAAGGGTATACTTCCTCCACCGACGACTTCTGTATTGAGATTGTTTTGCTTGCTAAATGGTCCACTGCCCGCCCATGCCGTGCCAATATCAGTGAAGGCAACTAACTGTAGATTACGCAGAAAGTTAGAGGTTATATTGCCTCGATATAAGTATCGAACCAAAGGCAAACGGAGTTCAGCGTTAAACAGCATATAACTATTGCCCGTTAATTTACCCTGATTGAAGCCCCGCAAGGGAGCGACGAAATCAAGGAAGAAAACATCGCGGTAATCATATGGAATTTCATTTCGTGTCGTATTCGGCACCAGCAACGGGTTCGATGCAACAGCCTCTTTCTGACCACCAATCCAGTTTTCCATGCCCCCTAATGTGCTTTTCTTGGGTGCAGCCCCGCCCGACTGACTGAACGCGAAACGGGTAGCCAGAATTAAGTCGCGGTGAATTCGCTGATAGTGGCGCAAATCGAGCGACAATCGCCGGAACCCCTCCGATGAACTCCGTAAACCAGCATATTCCTCATACCGAAGTTTAAGTTTTGTGCCAACTGTCATGTTCATCCCGTTTACTTTTGTATTGTCAAATACAAATTCGCCCCGCAAACCGGCATAGTCAGAGACATGGTCTGGCTCGGCAAATGATGACAAATCAATTAGCCGGGTAATCGCATAAAAGGGCGATACGGTGAATCGGCTATTGACCGATATTGGGTACGAAGCGGATACCGCAAACCGATTATAGCGGTACTTTTGAATTATTCCCGATCCATCCACATACAAGGTCTGGCGATCTACACGGGCGCCATAATCAATTCGGTGCGTGAGATTCGTATATTCAGCAAACAAATCACTGTTTCTCAGTGTATTAGTCAGACTGACAAAGCCACCGGCCCGGAGCACATGATTTTCCAGTAAGTCAGTTAGTGTAACTTCCTGTGCATAACCGAAGCCTTTGATTGGGTCAACGCGCCAGTTGGAAGGCGCTTCATTAACACCAAACGTACCTTTATAGTCAAATGGGCCGCGAATCGTAATATTTTCCCGGCGTCGATTGCGAGGGGGCGTAGTTGTCAAACCGGGCGAAATACCCGCCACCGAACGGCGCTGACGATATTCGGCCGCTTTTAATACTTCAGGGTCAAACTGGTAATTATCCGTATCAACTTCGCCCGGCTCCAGAGCCAGCTTTTTTGCCGCCGTAGATTGTACGACAGCCGTACGTCCTCCGGTCGAATCAGCAGTCACACGCTTTACCTGTCCGGTCGTATCCTTTTTAGCCTGACCGGTACGAGTCGGACTCGATAAATTTAGTCGATTCGCAGTCATACTTCGCTGTGTGGGCGGAGCCTGAACGGTTTGGGTTAAATTCAACTGCGAACGGAAACCAATATACTCGTCACCATTTTTCAGGCTGCTATACACAAATCCTCCATTGGCGGGTCTGAGGTCATACAGACGGATACTTTCAGGAAAAGCCGTCATCTGACTTACCGTTTTTGTTTCCGTGTCAAGTCGGTAGAGGTTACGAATTCCATTGATATTGTTCAGGAAATAAACGGTTGTTTCGCTGGCAGGAATAGGCTGTGTTGCCTGAGAAAGCGAATCGGTCAGGCGCACCAAGGATAAATCACGAGCGCTTCCTTTGTGCAGGAACAGACTTAGATGGTCCCGAATCGCTTTATACGATCCTTTGTCAACGCCAAGTGTATCATCTTTTCGATTGGAGCTGAACACAACCTGCTGGGCGTTTCGACCCACAAACGACGGGTACAAATCATCGTATAAATCATTAGTCAGCTGCTGATAGGAACCCCGATTAATGCTGTATAAAAACAAATCGTTCTGTCCCTTGCGCTCGGCACTCATAATCAGGCTTCCCCCATCTTCAGAAGCATCCATCCAGACAACCTGCGACAGCGAATTTACCTGTCGCTTAAATTGCCGTTTGGGCCGTTTGTCAAAACCACCGAACTGATATAGATTTGTCTTACCAAGCTCATCGGTAAGAACGAGCAGGTTATTATCCCGTTGCCAGGCCAGTAGCGGTGTACTCGTTTGCGTTATTTGTCCGTCGAGCCGATAGCCTCCCGATAAAATTGTGGTCTTTTTCCGATTTGCCGTATTTACAACCTCAACGCTGAATTTACCATCGCGCAGAATTGAGTAGGCAATAAACTGTTTGTCAGGGCTTAACTTCAAACTAATCAACAACGACTTATCGTCTGCCGAACCTACTTTTATTTGAAAATCGTCGGTACTCGCATGGTACGATTGCATTACGGTATTAGCCATACCAGCATAGTATTCACGCCATTCACGTAAAAACCGGTTATACGGTACTCCTAAAGTGCTGGAAATGCTGCTTTGCTCATTACGAATTATACGCGTCAGGTTCAAAATATTGGAGACATTGTCGCGACCATATCGCTGAACAATATAGTTCCAGATTGAATGGCCAACCCGCTCAGCATCAACACCTGATAGTAATGAAGGTTTTTTGACCGGACGATTCAGCGAAACATCCCGCATATAGTCATCCAGTTCCAGGCTATTTCCCTGAGCAATATAGGCCGCAATGCCGGGCATAAACCAGTCGGGGAGCGTCAATAAAAGTGAACTTTGAAGCGCATCTTTAAGACTGCCACCATACAGCATGTCATACACGAACAGCATAGCGATGTCGCGGACAATCTGCTGCCGAAAGCTGATCTGGTCGCCCGTAAACGCCAGCTCAACGCGGGATTTAGACAGATTCTGCTCCCGGCTACTCAAGCCACCCTGGGCCGTAAGGCCAATATTGCTCTGAGCCAGTTCTTCCGGTGAATTAAACAGAAAAATTTTGACCCGATTGTAGGGTGTGTATCCCAGCAATTCGGTAATCCGGTCAAACTCCGATTCGGCATACTGCGCCGTCAGGTTAGCAATCTGACGGCCATCCTGATAATAGTATATCTCAAAGTTCGACGTTCGGATAATCTTCCACTCGAAGCTGCGGTATTGAATACGATTTTTCCCAAATCGCTCCATCGACGGATAGTTTTGTGCTGTAGCCACACTCAATCCGCTCAGCCACAGGCCCAACATCAGTATGTATTGATTTCGCATAACGGGTATATAAGACGTTGACTAAGGAGTTTTTTGTCAACGTTTACGGTAAAACCACTACTACAGTTTTGCCTGATTGATCTAATTAAAAACCTTAATCGGAAAACTAATCAACTGCCATGATATAACGAAACGCATCGGCTAATATTCGCTTCCGGTTCCAAATCTTCACCATCTAAAAGATAGCGGGCGAACTGCTCGGCCAGGTACGGGGCCAGCGACACGCCTTTGGTGCCCATACCACCGAAAATACCCAGCGCCGGTTGCGTGGGGTGCATGCCAATAAATGGTCGTCGGTCTTTAGTCGACGGCCGGATACCCGCCTGTTGCGCCACTACCTGATAGGGCACTTTCAGAATGTCGGCCAGTTTGTTTTCTAAATACGCCCGGCCATCTTCGGTTGTTTGCCAATCCAGGTCATGCCAGCTATAGGTTGCGCCAATTCGGACCAGGCCGGGCCGGACGGGCAAAATGAAAAGTCCTTGATTGACTATAGTTGATATAGAGTAATTGTCAACAGTGGCTGTCAGAATCTGCCCTTTCACAGGATTATAAGGGAGCCAGTCAAAGAACAGATTCTCGCGCGCCAGAACACCATCACAAAATATAACTTTATGAATATCAATATCTTTCCATTTAGCATAATTCCCTTTGATAATCAAATCGCTAAAATCAAATCTCCCTTCGAAGTATTGATTTTTTCTAATAAAATAACCCTTTATAATTCTAACAAACTCAGTTAGATCCACCCAGCCTGCCTGAGTCACTTCCAACCCACCAAACGAATTATTAATATATGGACTATACTTCTGATTATCAACCGATTGCGACACGTATTGCTGCACATCAGGATCAGCTAACAGCGCCGAATAATCCGTTTGTTCGGCAATAGACCTAAATGGACGATAGATATTTTTGGGATGGAAGAACTGAACAGCAAGCTGTTTCTCAATATCGCTATAAAATTGATGCAGAAATGGGAACAGCTCATCAGCCTTCCAGGTATGAACAAGTTTGCGACCCGTTAGAGGATTGACAATGCCGGCCGCCACTGCCGAAGCCGACGGAAGCGCAGGGTCGTCGGCCAACAACACGGAGCAACCGCGCTGGTCGAGTATCCAGGCCAGTACCGAGCCGGCCACCCCCTGCCCTACAATCAAAAAATCAACAGTCATATGGTTTGGTGAAGTCGATGAAAGGGTTAGCAGGTGATTTTAATGACGTATGGCGTTATGCACCTACAACTCACCCGTTCATCATTTATTTTTTGCCCCGCGAATGCCTCTCCCGGTGCAATTCGGCCAGACGACGGTCGGCCAGTTCCATAACCCAGTCTACCTGTTCCTCAATGGTCATGTGCGACGTATCCAGTAAGGTAGCATCGGAGGCCTGCCGTAGCGGGCTTTCTAAACGGGTGGTGTCAATAAGGTCACGTTTTTCGAGATTCTTAATAATATCGTCCAGATTGACCAAATCGCCTTTCGCCAGTAATTCCTGTTGCCGACGTCGGGCGCGGGTGTAGGTGTCGGCGGTCATAAATACCTTCACCTCAGCATCGGGAAATACCTTCGTACCAATATCGCGGCCATCCATCACAACACCCCGTCGGCGCCCCATTCTCTGTTGCTGCGCAACCATTGCCCACCGAACTTCGGGAATAGCGCTTACTTCACTGACAATATTGGAGATATACATTTTCCGAATCTCCTCTTCCACGTTCAGGCCGTTCAGGCAGGTTTCATTTCCACCCGTACAATTATTATGGGTAAACTTGATCGTTATTTTTTCCAGGGCAGTTATTACTTCTTTCGTATTGAAAAGAGAAACCCGCTCCCGCAGAAAAAAAAGGCTGACAGCCCGATACATGGCACCCGTATCAATGTATCCGTAGCTCATTCGGGCAGCT
>JANXVQ010000923.1 GCA_025351545.1 Spirosoma sp. | reverse complement strand
TTTCATTTTCATCCGCACCGCCGACTCATCCACTTCGTTTAGCCCCTCGAAGTTGATTTTTGCAATTTTTACTTTTTGCCCTTTATCAACCAGTACGCGCATGGTGGCATTGTTGCGGGTGCTGTCTGGGATGGTCGTGATTTTGACTTTCGTATTCAGATAGCCTTTATCAATGAAAAACTTACGCACGGCCATTTGGGTATTTTTTGTAATCGTGTTGGTCACGATTTTACCCAGGTTAAGTTTCACTTTGTCCTTAAGGTTATCTTGCTCGGCTTTTTTTACGCCGAGAAAACTAACGCGATAAAGTCGGGGCCGTTCCTGTACCCGGAACATGAGTGAGATTTTGCCATCGGTTACGTTGGTAGAAAATAACTCGACGTTGTCTAACAGGCCGGATTCCATCAGTTTCCGCACCGATGAACCGATTGCTTCCCCTGGAATACGAATTTTATCGCCCAGTTTCAGACCTCCTAACGAAACCAGCGAATTTGGGTCGAGGTAGCGGGTACCTGTTACGGTTAGTCCTGCAATCTCATATTCCTTAGGCGTGGCATAATTGAGCAGCTCATTCGTTTCTGTTGGCAGGGTTGCATTCTCGCGCGGAACGCCAACACGTACCTGGGCCCAAACATGAGCAGGTAACAAACTAATGAGCAGGCAAACGGCTCCTACTATAACTTTTATACGGTGTTCCAAGTTGTAATACCTATTATGTTGTTAATTTTCAAGAGTGACTTTGGCGGAAAATGGTTGCAATACGCAAAATTTATTTCGCCATTACAAACACCCCTAATACTGTCTTATTTAACCAATTGTTCGCTGGTTTTACCAAACCGACGTTCACGTTGTTGATAATTTACAATGGCTTTATAGAGATGATCTTTTCGGAAATCGGGCCAGAGCACATCGGGCATATACAATTCAGAGTAAGCCAGTTGCCAGAGCATAAAGTTACTGATGCGCATCTCGCCACTGGTTCGAATCATTAGCTCAGGATCGGGTATGCCGCTCGTAGTAAGGTGTTGCCCGAACATGGTTTCGTCAATTTGGTCTGGTGTCAGTTTGCCTTCGAGTACTTCAGTCGCCAGTTGCCGGGCAGCCTCCAGAATTTCCCAGCGTCCGCTATAACTCAGGGCCAACACCAGTGTCATACCCGTGTTTTGACTTGTTTCGCGGATAGCTTCCGCCAGTTCACGCTGGCAATCGGCGGGCAGACTTTTCGTATGACCAATCGTCGCTAACTGCACGTTATTGTTCATTAGCGTTTTGATCTCCCCCCGAATAGTATGAACCAGCAACGTCATCAAGGCATCCACTTCAAATTTCGGACGATTCCAGTTCTCGGTGGAAAAGGCGTAAAGAGTGAGGTATTTTACACCTAACTCAGCGCATCCTTCCGTTACCTCACGCACGGCCTTAATTGCATTGCGGTGGCCAAACACCCTGGCAGCGCCCTGTTGCTTGGCCCAGCGTCCGTTTCCGTCCATGATAACGGCTATGTGCTGGGGCAGATTGCTCGGGTCAATGTGTTCCTTCATCCCAATGGGGGAGTTTTAACAAAAGTTAAGATATTCAATTATCAAACTTAACAAGACCGCGAAGATACGGAATTTTAGTTAGTCAGTCAGTCAGTAATGACGAAGAGGAAGGAAGTTTATGGGCAAAGCGTTGGTTGGCCAATGTTATATCGTCTGATCGCCCGATTCGGCTGCGTGATTGATTGACTCGTCCTGTTCAATAGAGGTGTGTCCACTAAACTTGTTTTGTGTTCATTCAACAGGGATACTGTCCGACTAAATTAACTCTCCGTATCTTTGCCCTCGAAGACTATATGCCGGGTACTGGCGTTTTTATATACAGATTCCCGTTAACTTATTCTGTATGCGTATGAACCCCTTTTTTTGGATCGGCTCCCGCCGGATTTCTGTGATTGTGCTGCTGCTGATAATTTCACTAAGCTGCAAAAAGAATGACGATACCATGGCAACGCCCAAAACCATTACCGACCGTATTCTGGAAGATAGCCAGTTTAGCCTGTTGCGGGCGGCTGTTGCATATGCCGAAGTTGGTGATGTACTCAAAGGAGGTAACTTGACCCTTTTTGCCCCGAATGATGCGGCTTTTCAGGCATCGGGTCTGGCAACACCGGCGGCTATTTCGGCTCTGTCTAAAGATCAGGTAAAAGCCTTATTGCTGTATCATGTGTTATTTGGCGTCGTTTCAGCATCGACGATTCCATCGGGTTTAAATGCCGTCGCTACCGTTGGTAAAGGGGTCGCGTTTGTGAACAAATTGTCGGATGGGAAGATTTTTATTAACAATGCACAATTAATCCAGACCGATATTTCAGTAGCCAATGGCTATATCCATAGCATAGATCGGGTACTGACACCGTCAACCGGAAAGCTGCTGACAACGATTCAGACTAATCCGAATCTAACATTTCTGACGGCGGCTGTGAAACGCATTGGCACCAGTAATCCAACCTTATTGGCAACTCTGAGCAATGAATCATCGACAAACACTGTCACTGTCTTTGCCCCGAATGATGCAGCTTTTCAATCGGCGGGTTACAAAGACCTGGCCGCTATCAATTCGGCTAACGTACAAACCCTGACCAATACATTGCTCTATCATGTCGTATCCGGCGTAACGTTTTCTAATCAGCTTCAAACGGGTAGTATCAGTACATTATTGGGTGGAAACAAATTAACCATTACCGCAACTGCGAATCAGATTACCATCAAAGGCAATAAGAACTCAACGGCGGCCACCATCAGGCAGGCCGATATACCCGCTACTAATGGAGTCGTTCATATTATTGATCAGGTATTGCAACCATAAGGATTAAAATCAGATGGTTTACAACTAGCTGCCACGTTTTGAGGTCAGTAGGCGTAGTATTAATGTTTCTTTAATTACTCTCTTTTTTCATGTGTAAATTTCATCTTGCCATTTTTGGCGCATTACTCATAGGTAGTCTGGCATCTTGCCAAAAGCAGAATATAGACGCCGGTGTCGATACGGCTGCTACGTACACGGCTAACATGGCTGATATTAAGAACTATGCTACCAGTAAGGGCTTATCGGGAACGACCACTACGTCGGGGCTTTATTTTGTATCTACTCTGCCAAGTACGTCAACGGTAGTAGCGAACTATATGCAGGAACTTGAATTCAATTATACGCTATATGTATTGAATGGTCCCAGTAATACCGGCACTGCAACTACAACAGCCGTAACAGATAAG
>JANXVQ010000869.1 GCA_025351545.1 Spirosoma sp. | reverse complement strand
CTATGCGAATCGGAATTGAAGCACAACGGCTTCTGCGGCCTAATAAGCATGGTATGGATATTGTGGCGCTGGAAACCATTCGTGCCCTGGCCAACTATAGCCAGCACGAGTTCGTGGTTTTCGTAAAACCCGACCGCGACCGCGACGGCCTTCCTAATCAATCTAACGTACAGATCGTGGAACTTCCCGGCGGTCCGTATCCGGTTTGGGAACAATATACTCTTCCCGGAGCGATCAAACAGTATGGTATTGACTTGTTACATTGCACGGCCAATACCGCTCCACTAAATTGCTCCGTACCCTTAGTACTGACCCTCCACGACATTATTTTTCTGGAAAATCAGCCCTTGCGGCAAGGTAGCTGGTATCAACGGTTAGGAAATCAGTACCGGCGTTGGAACGTACCGCACATTGTTACGAAGTGCGATCGGATTATCACCGTTTCTGACTTTGAGCGGCAACGCATCATTGACCATCTGAAACTGGACCCCGCTCGCGTGGTAACGATCTGGAATGCCGTTAGCGCACAATTTCGCCTGATCAGCGACATCGATCAGATAGCCAGCATTCGCTCACAGTATCACCTACCTGACGAATTTATCTTTTTTCTGGGCAACACAGACCCGAAAAAGAACGTACCGGGTGTATTGAAAGCCTTACTAATTCTCAAACAACAGGGCCAGCTTACCCTCCCGGTCGTTATATCGAATCTGCCTGCTGCTTCGCTGAACAATATCCTTACTGAAATTAATGGACAGATATTAGCCAATGACATCATACTGTGCGGGTATATTCCAAATCATGTATTGCCATTGGTTTATAATGCCGCCACAATTTTTCTGTGCCCTTCCTTACGAGAAAGCTTTGGCCTGCCCATTCTGGAAGCTATGGCTTGTGGCACACCCGTTTTAACATCCAGCACTTCCTCCATGCCGGAAGTGGCCGGTGACGCAGCCTTATTGGTTGACCCTACTTCGGCAGAGGCTATGGCGTCGGCGATTGACCGGTTGATTCAACAACCCGCTCTGCGGGATAATTTACGCCGGAAGGGCTTGGCACGTGCTGCCTTGTTTTCATGGGAGGCAACTGCCATGAACTTGCTTGATGTGTATACCAAATCCATAAACACCAGCCAACCGTTAGTAACTGCCTAAGAGCTTACAGTTTACTTGAATTCGTATATGGAAAACTTCGACGGTATAATTTGTGTTGGCCAGACGCCCTGGGAAGGTGATTATCAGAAGGCGGTCGTTCAATTAATGACCGAATTGTCAGTACGCCATCGGATTTTGTACGTCGATTACCAGTACACACTCAAAGATTGGGTGATGGGCCTGATGGGGCGGCAGGATGTTCCGGTTCGTGAATTGGTGCGACTAAAAAAACCGCTTACGACGAAGGTATTTGAGAATGGCAGCGAAGCTTATGTGTGGATACCGCCCCTGATGTTGCCCATTAACTGGCTGTCAGCCAAGCCGTATGACATTATGATTCGGCTGAATACAGGACGCATGGTGAAAGGAATCCGGCAAGTTATGCGGAAATTGAACATAAATAAACCACTGATTATCAATGCGTTTAATCCAGTGTTTGGTCTACCCATGCTGCACCAGCTGAACGAGCTTGCCACCATCTATTACTGCTTTGATGAAATAACAGCCGCCAGTTGGATAAGCCGACATGGTAACCGATACGAGCCTATATATCTTAAGGGTGTCGACGCCGTAGTTACAACGTCGGAAGCGCTGCGCCGGTCGAAAGCTTTCCTTCAACCTAATGCTTACTGCGTTAAAAATGGTGTCAATTTCGACCTGTTCAATCAGGCCCGCCAGTTAGCAGAAACACAGCCGCCCGTAAAACCCATTGTCGGGTATCTTGGAACAGCTGATAACCGCATAAATATTGACTTGGTCGAACACTGCGTACGCACCATGCCAGATGTGGAATTTCAGTTTGTAGGCGAGGTAAATGAACCCAGCTTAAAGCTGCGTTTATCGCTTTATCCGAATGTTGAATTCATCCCACCTCATCAACCCGCCAAGCTACCGGCCCTGCTGGCTCAAATGAAAGTGGCCATGATTCCCTTCGTCTGCAATGAGCATACGTACACGATTTACCCGCTGAAAATCAATGAATATCTGGCGGCTGGCCTGCCCGTCGTTTCAACGCCTTTTTCCATTCTCGACGACTTCGACGGTGTTGTCGAACTGGCCGACAGCCCGGCAGCTTTTGCCCAGGCCCTCCGTCGGGCATTAGCCGACGACAGCTCTCAGCGCCTTAACGAACGAGTGGCTATGGCAAAAGCCAACTCCTGGCAGAAACGGGCTGAAGAATTTGAAGCGGTTATAGGGCAGATTCAAGAAGCTGTTTGAACCGGGGACGCTACAGATCTACTGGCACTTATCCACTGATCAGACCCTTTATCGTAGTATTTTAATACGCGCGCCGGGTTCCCGCCAACGACGGTATAAGCAGACACATCGCGGGTGACCACACTGCCACCGGCCACTACAGAGTGGCGCCCAACAGTGACCCCCGCCGTAATGGTGACATTGGCTCCAATCCAGCAATCATCGTCAATAACAATGGGACGCATCGTTACGGGTTGGTCTCGAATTGGCCGTTGACTGTCTTCATAGGAGTGGTTCAGACCAGACAAAACAATGTGCTGCGCCATAATTACGTTAGACCCAATACTGACCGGGCCAATAAGAACCGCACCGATGCCGACAAGGGTATTGTTTCCAATGATAACACTGCCGACGCCATTATTGATGACACTAAAATCGTCAATGATACTGCGTTCACCCAACACAAATGGGTTGAATGGCAAGACATCCAACCGGACACTTGCCCTGACGATTGACGACCGATGCCGTTTATGCACAAACGGATTGACAAACCAACTCACCCACCGGCGGGGCCTGGCCTGGTGCTGAGGAATCAGCAGTCGATGAATAAATTGCTTCAGGGCAGGACGTTCGTCGATGTAGTTTTTTAACGACATGGGTTGAGGAAGTCAATCTTTTGATTGAACTACAGCTAACTTTTAAACTAACTCACTGTCAAACAACTGTTTAACTATAACTTAATGGTCAATAATGGTTACTCAAATAGTAAAATAGCTCGTCTTTGTTTTTTGCATGCAGAATTTTCGCGCCCGACAAGGCCGGGAAAATAGTATCATACTCATTGAAATCATGTTCCATACCTCCGCCCGGATGGGACAAAATCGTGTTAATACCACCGAAATAGCTGGCCAAGGCGGCCGTACCTCCGTGCATGGAAATAAATCGCTCGCAATTAGCGTATACAAGTAGTTGGAGATGGTTGAAATTGTCGACCGTGTTGCGGTGCTGATCGTGCAGATCATTCATCAGAATAACCTCCTGGTGATTTTTTCGGAGCCAGGCATGCTCATTCAAATCCATAATTTCGCTATTGTCTACCACAATCTGTGATGACAAAGGGCGGTTATAAATAATCTGATGGGTTAGTTTATAAGTCGATATAATTCGGTCTAAAGCAGGGATGTCCAGAAAATTAATGGGCGGCTTATCCCATTCAATATTGTATTTATTTGCGATGACCAGAATAGGTTTTTTGAATACGAACTGTTCGTTTTTATAATGACTTTTCAACGGCACCCGCGCCCACTTTTTAAAGCTGAACGACGGGCTATGGGTCATATTCGGAACATCGTAATAATCGTAACCAGCTTGCCATACGCGTTTTTCATACGTTTCGCGGTGGTTTTCGCTGAAGAAATAAAAGGCCTTCGTATTAGTGCTGGAAATCGTTTCTTTCAGCGTACCGTTCAGATAATGCCAGTAAGCAAAAGGCAAGACGTAGCGAAGTTCCTGATCGAACTCACCGTGGAAGTCAATGATTTTATACTTCCTTTTTTCAAAATAATCCTGGGTAACAAACCAAATTTGGTTCAACCGGCTATAGTAATTATCACGGATAAAATACCGCAGATCGCTCCTGATTCCGGGGTATTTCAGGGCCGCTATTACATACAGGAATTTCAGCATGAATCGCTGCATACAGGCAAGCGTTGAAGTAAGAGATATCGTTAACTAAGTCGTAAAACAAACTAGCTTTCTTACACTTGTTATGACTCTCAATGAGGAAATAAGCCACTATCCAGCGTATAAAATTTAGGCATTTCACCATTTTCCTGATAAGCAACGGCAGCCAGACAATCTGCAGACACATCAAAACTTCTAACCATCCAGCTTCCAGTTCCACCAATAAGGCTGCTCTCTGTAATGTGAAGGCCATCTAACGACGGAATTCGGCAAAAATCATCGTCCATCCCTTTGCCCGTCGCCTTGCATAAAGCTTCTTTCCGTGTCCACAACTGGTAAAATTTCAACTGAACATCTGTTCCCGCTTCGATATATGCTTGCTCTTCCGGGCTAAAACTAGCCGGCAACATATCCCAAAACGAAAACTGCTGGTTTATCTGCTCCACATCAACCCCAACGCTCACTTTGCCAATGGTCAGTAAAATCCAGCTACCAGAGTGGGACACATTAATATGCCAACCTGCCTGACCACTCAGCACAGGTTTTTTATTCGTGCCCGTCGTAAATCGTATCTGCTCAGGAGGCTGGTTTGTATACTGTCCAGACAAAATTCTGAGGATACTTCTAGCGAAAATAAATCGTTGCCGGTCTTCGTCCCGGTGATATCGCTGCGCCCGATTGACTTCGTCTGGTTGCAGCAACGATATCAGGTAAGGTGTGACAAATACTCCTTTAACCAGTTGAAACCGAAAGACAGCTACGT
>JANXVQ010000737.1 GCA_025351545.1 Spirosoma sp. | reverse complement strand
CCAACCAATTCTGTCAGGTTGGCAGGTAGCGCGGCAATAGCCGTAATGTGCTGTTTGGTATCATTGGATGAGAATGACTGACCATAAACGAAATCACCAATCGGGTAACGGAGGGTATCGAGATCCTGCATATTATTTTTGTCCTGTTTATGCGCCTAAGGTCCGGTTTTCAGCCGTATTTTGACACAAAGATTATCGTTTTCCGAACTCCTGCAACCGGCCGGTTTACTGAATACAGCCAGGCCGGATTGACCAGCAAGAAGAGGTTACCTCCAGTATTCCTGTATAGCCCAAATGAGTTCGGGATGAACGCCACAACCGGCAATCACATCGCCACGAAACAGAAACTCGTCGCCCCCGTCGAAATCGGATACAACGCCCCCGGCTTCGCGAACGAGCAGTACGCCGGCCGCCATATCCCACGAATGGAGGTTGTATTCGTAAAAAGCTTCGAATCGTCCGCAGGCAACGTAAGCCAGGTCGATAGCCGCCGACCCCATCCGGCGCAGACCATGCGTTTGCTTCATAAGCGATTCCAGAATATGCAGGTATTTCGGCATCTGGTCGAAACTGTAATAGGGAAAACCAGTGGCGATCAGGCTCTCACCCAATTGGGTAGCGGGCGAAATAGAAATCCGGTTCCCATTACAATAAGCACCCCCACCCTGCCATGCCGAAAAACACTCATCCCGGTTGGGGTCGTAAACAACGCCGGCAATGGGCGTGCTGCCCTGCGCTAACCCGATACTCACCGAAAACACTGGCAGACCATGAATAAAATTGGTAGTGCCGTCGAGCGGGTCGATAATCCAGTTCAGGGCGTTTTTGTCAGCCTCCTGCCCAGTGGTTCCCTCCTCAGTGATAAAACCGGCTTCGGGCAGCAACCGGCTCAATTCTTCCACCAATTGCTTTTCGGTTTCTTTATCGACATAAGAGACCAAATTATTCAATCCTTTGTACTCGATGTCGTCACGTTGAAATTTCTGGCGTTCCTGAAGCAGAAATGCACCGGCATCTGTGGCGATGGTACAGATTTCGCGGGTAAGCGCGGCCAAGTCAGTAGTCATGTTAAGTAGATAGTTAAACCAGGTCATCTATTTCCATAATGTGACCCTGAAGGTAGGGTATCCAAAAGGAGTCAAGAACTTCCGTCACTTTTGTGGTTATAAACCCCTAACCAAACGAACCGGTTATGGCCCTAAATTTGACTGACCCAAAAGTAGACTCTAAACAAACAGAGTTAAGCGAGTTGCGCAATAAAAACTGAAAATTGCGTGCTAAACTTAAGGATATGGCCATCAGTAGCGCAACCTGGAAAGAGAAATGCCGAACCAGCCAGAAACAGAAGGCCAAATAAGCCGCTCGGATTCCTCTACTAGCCTCAGACATTTATAGGTATATCCGATTTTTTTGCTCGTTCTGCTCCGCTCATTTTTCATCATTTTTGGTTCAACGATACTGATAACTGCCCGGAAAAACGCTTTAGGAGTCGTTCTGACTCAGGCATTTATTTGGTCATTGGTTGTCAATTATGTCATTTACCTATTCACTCCTTATCTTTACTACATGTTACGTACCACCGATACACCCGTTGAGCAGACCAAACCAAACCGTGATAGCCCGACGATCCGGCCTCACGCGGCCCGGCCTCACTTCGATGATATTTTTATGGATCTGGCGGTGAATCTGGCTAAACGGTCGCATTGCATCAAGGCGCAGGTTGGGGCCGTATTAACCCGCGATACCCGAATTATCTCTATTGGCTATAACGGTCCCCCATCCGGGACGCACAACTGCGATGAAGAATTTCCGGATGTTGGTTGCCCGCGCGATTCGAAAGGGTCGTGTTCGCTGGCCCTGCACGCGGAGCAGAATGCCATTTTATATGCCGCTAAAAACGGGTCCGAAATTGAGGGGTCAACCATTTATGTGACCCTGTCGCCCTGCATTGCCTGCGCCCGGATTATTTACAGCATGAAAATCGCTCGGGTTCTTTTCCTCCATTCCTATGCTGAATATAAGGGCATTGCCTCCGATGAAGGGGTCGATTTTCTGCGTCGATTTGGCGTAACCGTCGAACGGTATGTACCGGTTAACGGGGTTACTTTATTGTCTGAGCCGCCGGTTCCCAAAAAAACGGTATGAATATACTGGCGCACGGCTATCTTTCAGACCGACATACGGATTTACTCATTGGTAATTTTATTGGCGATTTCATCAAAGGGAATCCATCCAGTCTGCGCCATAATCTGACACCTGGCGAAATTGCCGGTGTTCGCGTACATCGGGCGATTGACTCGTTCACCGATGCGCATCCCGACGTAGCCGCGGTGCGTACTTTGCTCCATCCGCGGTGTCATAAATATGCCGGGGCCGCTGTGGATATCTTCTTCGACCATTTTTTAGCCGTACATTTTGAGTCAATTACGGGCGAATCGCTGCCGGAATTTATCCGTTACTTTTACGAGACGTTGCAAGCGAATTGGGTTCGTTTGCCAGCGAGTGCCGCTCACATGGCCGACTACATGATTAAACAGGATTGGCTCACCAATTACCAATATATCGACGGCATTGACCGGTCGCTGAAGGGCGTTTCCCGTCGAACGGCGTATCCATCGGGTTTAGATACGGCCATTGCCGATTTGGAGCGCTATTACGACCAAATCAGCCATCATTTTACTAACTTTTGGCCTATATTAGTCCAATATATCCAGAAGACACGTAGTGATTTGTTAGCGCTGCTATAACTTTTTTCTCCCGTAACCCCAAGCACTCGTCCCAAATGAGCCTCTGCTTTCCGAGCAAGAAGAAAAACTTCGTAAATTGACAACCCGGAGCTGGAATGTCGAATTGGTTATTTCCGGTGCTGCTCAAGGATTAAAACTACTAATTGCTTAAAAATCACCTTTCGATTTAGACTATAATCATGTTATGAACCAGAAAAAAACACTCTATTCGCTTATCGTTGGCGCTATGTTTCTCTGCGCTATTTTTGTCCAGATTAGTTGGAAAAATGCTGAACCCTGGAGCCCTGAACAATTGCTCGAACCGGCTGACTTAGCGGCTACGATCTTAGGCGCGGACACGAAAAAGCCACTCATTATCAGCATTGGGCCAGCGGCTACGATTAAGACATCGGTGGGTGTTGGGCCAGCCGGAGAAGCGGAGAACATAGCGAAATTAGAAAAGCTGCTAAGCAAGGAGCCGAAAGATCGGGCTATTGTAATTTATTGTGGGTGCTGCCCCTTTAACAAATGTCCCAATGTTCGCCCGGCGTTCACGAAACTCAATGAAATGGGCTTTACCAATCACAAACTGCTGAATATCCCCAAAAATCTGAAAACAGATTGGCTTGACAAAGGTTACCCGGCCATTGATTAACGTAAGACGCTGATGCCGCAGATTCTTGTGATTTACGCTGATAATCTCTGTGTAAATCATAAAATCTGCGGCATCAGCGTCTTATTTTATTACTTATTAAGTACGGCATCATCAACGTGAGATATGGCCGGTCGCTTTCGCCAGAACCAGTAAAAGGGCAAGCCTGTTGCAATCAATCCAAGACCAGTCAGCGCTTCGCGTGGCTGATTAATGAGTGTCATAACGACCAATAAGGCGCAGCAACAACAGAAAAAGACCGGTACTAACGGATAGGCAATAACCCGGTAAGGACGATGTAAATCAGGTTGTTTGTGGCGGAGTAAAATTACGCCCAGAGCCGTTGCTCCGTAAAAAATGAAAGACGCAAAGACCAGCATATCAGTGAGTTGATCGAAACTCCCAGACCAGACTAATACACCAGACCAAAGGCCTTGTAGCAAGATGGCGACCGAAGGCGTTTTATATCGGGGATGAATGATAGCGACCGATTTAAAAAACAATCCGTCGCTGGCCATAGCATAGAAAATCCGGGCGGGCATCAGAATTGATGCATTGGTAGAGTTTGATGTCGTCACTAAAATCAGTATCGAAATAAACGTCGCTCCGGCCCAGCCAGCCGCCTGTCTCACCACTTCAACAGCCGCAATTTTGCCGGGTGTGCTGGCCAGATGAGCCAGGGCATCAATGGGCAACACATACAGATATACTGTGTTTAGCAAGACGTAAATACCCACAACAATACTTGTTCCCACCCCAAGAGCGATTGGCAGACTACGTTGCGGATTTTTTATTTCTTCGCCAATGTAGCCAATCTGATTCCAGCCTTCATAGCCCCAAAACGCACCCAGCGATGCTACAACTAACGAGCCGAGCAGACTACGATTTGGGTTAGTGACGTGTTCCTGGGCCGACTGTGTCAGGTTGTTCATACTACCAGATTCGGACTGAAAGCCAAGTACGGCAATGATCGCGACCGCCACAAAGACCAAATAAATCAGGATTCGGCTAAGACCTTCAGCAAACGACACGCCCCGGTAATTAATCCAGCTTAAAAAAGCGATAAGCGCGGTGGCAATACACTTTACGGTAATCTCGACGGGCTGTCCGCCTGAGCCCGTTAAAGCAATCAGCGATTGTCCAAAAATATAGGAAAGGGCAGCAATCGTGGCGGTTCGCATGACCGTGAAGGCGCCCCAGCCATACATGAAAGCAAAAAGGCGGCCGTAAACTTTCTTGAAGTAGACGTACTCGCCCCCCGATTGTGGAAACATTCCTGCCATTTCGGCATAGGTTAGAGCCCCGGCCAGACTAATGAGTCCTGCCATTATCCAACAGGCCAGTACCAGGAGAGGAGAACCCAATTCGGCTGCCATCGGGGCCACCTTTTTAAAAACACCTGACCCTATAATACCACTGACGACTAATAAAATAGCCGAGCGTAATCCAAGCGTACGGGAAAGTTTAGTCATGTAAATTTATTTGGCTTCCTGAGCAGAATAGTATCAGTAAATTTTACAGAATTGTAATAATACAAAATAATTATCTAGACCATAGGTACTTTATGAATGATTATGTTTGTTTAAGCAGGCAAGTAACGCGGGCATGAAATGAGTCATGCCTTTATAAGCAAGCATATCGGGGGGCGTTGTGCTGAACACACGCGCCAGGCAATCGGCACAGGCAGGCCGTTCCATCACTTCATTCGCCAGTAGATTCTGATAGGTATGAATGCCAAACAGGATGGCGCCTGACCTGGGTAGACGGGTCAGGGTTTGCCGTTCAATACGGATATACAGCTTTTCGCCGATAGTTTCAGGGCTTAAGCCGGGTAGACTGTCGATCAGGAGTTGGTCGAGGGCGGGCGTGTGGCGGCTCGTCATATCCAACTGATCCGTTACTTTCACGCTCCAGTTCAAACGCCAAACCGGCCGTCCCACGGGCAGCCGTTCCATGAGTTTTTGAGCGGCCCGCATCATGGGTTCAACAATGGGAACAATCGGCGCGTGAATTTGCCAGAATGGGACCCCTAGTTTCTCGTTCAGACACCAGCCATTACCAAAACACAGTTGCCCGGCTACCAGTACAGCCTCATTACCAGCCAGTAAGATGAGGTCTTCCTGTACCTGCCGACCCACCCAATCGAGCGGTTCGAAGGGCAATGTTGTTGCATCACCAAAGGTGAACGTTAGTTCTTCGTTCAGCAAGTGATTTTGCCAGTGCCATTGGTTGCCTTCCTGTTTCAGGGTAAACTGGTCAGGCGAGAACTGCACTAAATTGGTCAACA
>JANXVQ010000705.1 GCA_025351545.1 Spirosoma sp. | reverse complement strand
CATGGCCTGACTGCAAACCAGGTGGATTAATATCATGCGTAGTTGGCCAGAAGTTGGGGCGGAAATAATACGGCATCTTCCCTTGCGTCAACTCCTCCATGTATTGCTGTAGTTCGGCCTTCGTGTTTCGCCAGGTGTAGTACGTATACGAATGGGCAAAACCCCGTTTGGCCAATTCCTGCATTACTTTCGGCTTCGTGAATGCTTCGGCCAGAAACAGCATATCCGGAAACTCTTTTTTAACCTCCGCAATAACCCATTCCCAGAAACTAAAGGGTTTGGTATGTGGATTATCGACCCGAATAATACGAACACCCCACGATCCCCAGACCAGCAGAACACGTTTCAGTTCCTCCCAAAGATTTTGCCAGTCTTCCGTTTCAAAATAAAGCGGGTAAATATCCTGATACTTTTTGGGCGGATTTTCGGCGTATTGAATCGTACCGTCCGGCCGTTTTTTAAACCACTCCGGGTGATCTTTAGCCCAGGGATGGTCGGGTGAGCATTGAATAGCGAGATCCATTGCAACCTCCATTCCATAGTTATGAGCAATGCTGATCAGGTGTTTAAAATCTTCTACTGTACCAAGTTCGGCATGGATGGCGTCATGCCCGCCATTGGTCGAGCCGATGCCGTAAGGAACACCCGGATCGCTGGGTAAACACACGACCGAGTTATTTTTACCCTTTCGATATGCGGTGCCGATGGGGTGAATTGGCGGTAAGTAGAGCACATCGAAACCCATACCCGAAATACGTGGCAACAAGGCTTCAACATCCTTGAAAGTCCCATGAACTCCCTCCTCTCGTGCGGCCGAACGAGGAAACAAGCAATACCATGTACTGAATCCGGCGCGGGCACGATCTACATCTACACCCAACTCATGAGCATATCGTGTGGGGTATTCGCGTTCGGGATAGCGATTTGAATAGAACGTAAACTGGTCACTTTCGGCTACAGAAATTGCTTCGTTGTAGCTATTCTCGTCGGATGCATTTGTTGCCCCGGCGCGAAAAAGTTCGGCCATTTCCCGCAGCGCCTTCACATCAGGCAATTCTTCTCTAACGTCAACCTTTTTTTTTCCTTTTCCCCTTGCCGCTGGTCCTTCAGTTGGTTTTCCCCCGGCCCGTTCAACCATCTTATCCAGATAGTGAGCACCGGCAAGCAGTTCGCTCGTAACGCGTTGACCATCGGCCACTTTCAACTGAGTATCATGTTGCCAGGATGCAGGGTGATCCACCCAGCCTTCGATTGTGTAGACATATCGGCCCTGCTTTTCGACAATAAAAGACGCGCCCCAACGGTCATTACCCAGCAGAACCATAGTCATTTCGGTCCAGATGGTATCGTCAATATGTTTATACAGCAGAACAGCCGATAAGTAATCATGACCATCGGCGAAGATGTCGGCTTCAACAGCTACGATATCACCAGGAATAGCTTTTATGGGGAATTTACCACCGTCAAGCTCGGGGCTAACACGTTCGATAACTACACGGGACTGGCCGAAACCAGCCGCATCGGAAAGAGAACTAGACATACTCATTACTAAATCGTTTGATTAGTTAATCGTAAACGGTTGAGCAATGTTACAAAAAAAGCTGGTTCTACTACCTTAGTCCGAGTCGCAGCGTCTACATTAATTTACTGGCAGATACACGAGAAACGTAGCCCCCTGGCCCGGTTGGCTACGAGCCGTAAGATAGCCGCCATGATTATCGGCAACTTTCTTACAGATGGCCAGCCCAATGCCCGTTCCAACATACTCGCTGCGACCGTGCAGGCGCTGAAACAGATTAAATATCCGATCTACGTATTTATCATCGAACCCAATTCCATTATCTTCTACACTGATCTCAAGGTAGTTGTCTGATATACCGGTGGCTGGCATGGGTAATTGCCCGGCAGAAATGGTTCGGCTGTTGACATTCACAACAGGAGTTCGCTCGGCGGGCGTAAATTTCAGCGCGTTACTCAGCAAATTCTGAAACAATTGTCTTAGTTGCAGAGTGTTGCCATGAACAATAGGCAGAGGGCCGGTTTGAATTTGTGCATCCCGGCCCCGAATGGCTGTTTCCAGGTCACTTTGCACCTCCGCCACCAATGCCGACAGTGATACTTTATGAAACGAAGGTTTTTCGGTATTGAGCCGGGAGTAAGTCAACAGACCGCGAATTAACTCCTGCATCCGGCCGGTAGCCGATTGCACTCGCCGAATGATATCCTGCGCATTAGTATCGAGAGCCGGTCCATACTGCTCAGTCAGCATACTGCTCAGTCAGCATACTGCTGAAAGCCTGAATTTTACGCAATGGCTCCTGCAAATCATGGCTGGCTACGTAGGCAAATTGCGACAGTTCGGTATTGCTGCGGTTCAGCTCGCCAATGTTGTCCGTCAATTGCTGTTGACTGCTTTCCAAACGACTCTTGTTTTGTCGCAGCTCTTCATTATCCCGCAATGTCTGTTCAATTACTTTCTGAACGTGAACATCAGCCAGAAAACCCGTCCAGTGAATCACCTCCTGGTCGGCATTTCGCAGAGGGGTTGCCGAAAGCATATGCCATATATATTCACCCGTCAAGCTATTACGAACGCGCCATTCTCCTCTAAAAGGCAAACCGGAAGCCACACTATCAGCCCAAATCGTTCGGACTGTGGGATAGTCATCGGCATGAAAATGACTTAACCAGCTTTCTTCATTCAAAGACTGTATCGTCTTGCCCAAAAAAGTAATAAACACCTGATTGGCATAAATCAACTGTCCATTGGATGTCATCGAGAAGATTAACAGCGGCAGCGAGTTTGTTACTTGCTTATACTGCTGTTCACTCTGGCCAAGGCGCTCGGCCAGTTCCTGCAGCTGACTGTTCTTACGCTTGATATCGTCGTAGGGCGATGCAGGCGGCTCGCGAAAAAACTGATTTTTCCATCCATTAATCCGGTCCGAATTAATGGATTTCAGATCCGAAACGGTACAATACAACCGAATGTCGATTCCTGCATCGGTTATCTCGACACTCAGCTCGTCTACCAGCCGCCGGGCATGAGTCAGAGCGGCTTCAGTCGTGCTGGAATTATAGGGCTGGCTGTCATCCAATCGGGCCAGAATGCGCCAGCCTTTCGTATCGTTGACACTAACACCAAGCGCTAAGGATGCCTGATTACCGCTGGTTACAGCCAGCCGGGCAACCTCCGAAACGGCGGTGGCGAAAGTTGTTTGTGAAGCCAGCGAAAGCCCCGCCAGTTCAGCCAGTTTCATGCTGCGTTTATGGACAAGAATCAAGTCCATTTCATTGTCCAGCGTTAATTTTGTCAGTTCATGCATAACGTTAGTAAAGCTTACTCACCACCACCGACATATCGTCGATATGACGGGCACATTCCTTATAAATGATGGCCGCCAATACAGACGGATCATACTTTACAATGCCCGGATATCGGGCTGGGTTCCACCGCGATTGCAGTCCATCAGACGTCATGACCAGTAGCTGACTGCGCTCATAAGACATCTCAAGGTCAAGTAATGTTCGGGGCAGGCTACTGCCCAGAATACCATTTTGAGGCATGTAACCTTTTATGCCCATTGAACCGCTCAGTTTGGTAACGATGTTACCAACTCCACAAATTTTCCATTTTCGACTGGCAAAATCGAAAACAGCGCACGTACCCACCAGCCCTCGTGTGCCAGCAGAAGCCTTATGTATAGCATCCAGCAAGTTAGCAGGGCTATGGTCTGCGGTTTGCTCCAGCGTTTTTATAGCCTGTTCAACAGCCATCTGCGCGGGCACACCATGCCCTAATCCATCTCCCAGGAATACTGTCAGAAATGAGCTTGTTACTTTACTATAACACGCATCGCCACAAACAGTTTGACCAGCTTTTGGCACATTAATAAAACGAATATCGGCAGGGGAAGATTTTGTAACGGGCGGTTTTACTTTCTGATGAAGCCGTACCAGTACTACAGTTCCATGATCTGGATGTGAATACAGCTGAAACTCGTTTGCCAGCCGTTGGATGGCACCCAGCCCCTGTCCCAGCGACCCACCTGTTGATACTCCGTCTATCATCATTCGGTTGGGGTCCGGCATACCGGGGCCACTATCTACACTAATTAATTCGAGGCTTGCATTATCTGTGTCGTAAATTGGTTTAACCAGCAATTCACCATTGGAAGCATACTTAACTAAATTGGAAAGCAGTTCGGCAACGATAATATCGAGTTCACTCAGTTTTTTTTCGCTGAACTGGAGTTTCCCAGCCAGCAAACGAACTTCCCGCTTAATAACAGCTCCGTAACTGCGGTCTGGTATGACAAAAGATTGATGGGATATATTATCCATTTGCCCACTTAATAATGGCTACCGTTGTTCCCTGTCCAACTATGCTTTCGATATAAAACTCACTGGACAACCGTTTGGCACCCGGCAGCCCTAAACCTAAACCCATACTTGTTGAATACCCGTCCTGCATAGCCTGCTCAAGATTAGCAATCCCGGGGCCTTGATCAATAAATGTTAATCGAAGTCCGGTTTGTTTACCACGACTCACCAATTCTATTGTTACACTACCTCCACCAGCATAATTAAGCATATTGCGAGCCAGTTCGCTGGTAGCCGTCATGAGCTTGGTTAGATTGAGCAGCGTCATACCGGTAAACCCGGCCTGCTTACGAACAAGGTTAACAAGGTGAACAACGTCCTGTTCGTCCCCGATAGCATTTGTTTCAACTGCCTTAACCTTAATCGTCGAAGTCGGCATCATTGTCAGCTACCGTCTTGCTGCGCAAAAGTCCCATGCCTTTCTCTACATTTAATGCCGTATAAATACCCGTTAAGGGTAAACCCAGTTCAACTAATGTGATGGCAACAGCGGGTTGCATACCAACTACCACCGTTTCGGCGTCCAGAATGCGGGCCATAGTGGCGATGTTGCTCAAAATGCGGCCCATGAATGAATCGACAATAGAAACGGCCGAAATATCAATCATAATCCCTTTGGCATGATGATTGGTTATAGCAGTAATAATATTGGCTTCAAGCTCAAGAGCCAGCCGATCATAGAGATCAACCTGAATGGTTACCAACAGAAACCGGCCCACCTTCAGAATAGGAATTCGTTCCATGGCCATTGGTATTTAAAGGGGTATTGACCCAGTTGCTGTAGACGGGCTGGCTGGCACTTTTCGTACCTCTAAGCGCAACGCCCGAAAGGCATGCTTGAGCGCACTGGCCATTGTAGCCTTGGTAGCCACATTCGACAGGTCAATTCCCAGATGCACAATTGTCTGAGCAATTTCCGGCCGAATTCCGCTGATGATGCACTCAGCGCCCATCAGGCGAATGGCATTCACGGTTTTAATAAGGTGCTGGGCCACCATCGAGTCTACCATTGGCACCCCCGAAATATCCAGGATAGCGATGTCACTGCCTGTATTAACAATTTCCTGCAACAGGTTTTCCATCACCACCAGGGTGCGTGAACTATCCAGCGTGCCGATAAGAGGCATAGCCAGAATGCCTTCCCAAACTTTCACGACCGGCGTCGAGAGATGTGTCATTTCATCGGTCTGCCGAAAGATCACCTCCTCGCGTCCCTGAATAAATGTTTCAAACGTAACAACACTCAGCTTGTCAATGAATTTACTGATTTTTAACGTTTCCGGAAAAAGCCGTTGTAAATCGTCTTTCAGTTCGGCCTGAAGCGTTTCTACCAGAGCATCTTTTAAGCTAAAGATATATGCTCCCGTTTCGCGGGGGGTGTAGCCCTGCCGGGCACGGGAAATGGAAATCCCCGACAGCATGGTTATGAGCGGTTCGAGTTCAGGCGAGTTTACCTGGCCAAGATTCGCATCCGTAATCACACTAAAAAGTGTATCAAGAAGTTCGTCGGACTGTTTCCTAAGATCACTGCCAGGCATCAAATCATCCCGGAGGCCATCATCAACCAGCTGAATTCTCATCCAGGTGGTTAGTATTTGTTTTTTCTTTTGCCGAAGTAGCTCGACGACGGAATCAGTCATAAATACAATTTTTGCTAATTACTAAAGATTATTCGGATTGATTAGTTGGGACAACGCGTGGCTGACAGGCTTATCTTTGCCAAATGGATTACCAGACATTGAGACAAAACCAAAGCCAGTT
>JANXVQ010000666.1 GCA_025351545.1 Spirosoma sp. | reverse complement strand
TTTTCCATCTTCGACGGGCGTTCGGGTTCCAGCGAGAAGTGAATACCAATGGAAAGCCCTTTAGCGCGGGTTTTATGGATAATGGTTCGTACGGCGTCTTCAAAATCGGGATGATCGTATTGTTCGGGCAATCCTAAACTGACAGATAGGTCATGCGGGCCGATAAATACAGCATCCAGCCCCGGCACCGACAGTAGTTCATCGAGTCGGTTTAGGGCGGGTACACTTTCGATGTTGGCAATACAGATCGTGTCGGCATTATACGCGGCAATGTACGCCTTCATTGCGTCCGACATTTTTTCGGTCCCTGTCAGGTATGCGGTCAGTCGTTCTCCTTTCAGTGGTCGGAATTTAGTGGACCCTACCAACTCCTGAATCTGCTCAACCGATTCGAGGTAAGGCGCTACGACACCAATGGCCCCACCGTCGATCACCTGACAGGCCAGAAATGGATCAGGGCTCGAAATCCGAACAATGGGTGTAATGCCATAGGCTCGAAATTGCTGACAAAGTCGCGCCAAGTCAGCCCGATCCAACGGAATATGTTCGGTATCCAGGAAGACAAAATCAACGCCAGTTTGCTTGATAAATTTCGGCCACATCGGCGCGGTCGAGGTGATGCAGGAGCCATAAACGTTTTGACCTTGTTTGAGCTTTTGAAGCAGGCTTAGGTTAATTGAGCTACTCATTTAGTAGTGATTACGACTGGTCATACTACTGTTAAATCGGTGATTCAGGCTACTATTTCGTGAATTATTTGCCACACTCAATGGTCTGAATGACGCTGACAATAGTAATATACCATGAAGTGTTGTTGCTTTTTTTGGATTTATAAGTAAATAGCCATAGGAGTTTGTAGAGTTGGTTTATTTACTTCCCGATTGGCGCACTGATTACGCCCAGGTAACGGCCCATCCAGTAGGGTAGCAGCCAGATATCACCCGCGCTAAATTCGGAGGTGCCACTGTGACCCTTGGTACGGTCGAGGCTAAACGTATTGCCATTGTGTCGCTGAATCGGGCGCTCATCGGGCGGTAGTACGACCTTAGTGCTTTGGTTCCGGAAATTAGGGGCCAGCGTGTCAATGTCTTTGCGGTGGCTGTTCATAATCTCCCAATCGATCAGGTCGAGCGGATATTCCTGTAAATACCAGGCTGCTTCGGGAAGGTCGAAGTTTTTGGTTGCGGTCAGGGCCGTAAAAATGTTCCAGGCTCCATCTTTTTCCGGACGCTCGTTCTCCCAATGATCAATAATGGCTGCTTTGTACTTAGCTTTTAAGGCATCATTAAGCGCGTAGCGATACAGCCCCCAGTAACCAACAAAGTACATTTCATCGTCGGAGTGGTTCCAGGATTCGGACATGTTTTTGCTATGATCGTTGGCATTCTCCGGGGCCTGACCAATTACCTTCATGGGACGCATCAGGTTTTCCAGATAGCCATATTTCTGCATCAACTCCAGCGCCTTTTTTTTGTACTTTTCTTTTTTGGTAAAATGATACGCCGTTTGCAGCATAGCCACAATGTTCGAGGAATTCAGTTTACGGTCGCCCACATTAGTCGGGAAAGCATTTACGTAGTCGGGATGCCATTTTCCCCACATTGTCGGTTTTCCGTCGAAGTCAATCAGATACATGTTATGCGACAGGATGTGGCTCATGACCGTATCGATAAGTGTAACGGATCGACGTTGAAGATCGTTGTCGTCGACTAACTCGGCCATCGCCCCGAAAGCGAAAATATGCCCGATAATTTCGTCGCTGCTGGTCGTGGACTTCCAATCCCAACCGGGTTGGGGCGAATGTTGCCAGCGATCTGAATCGTGAAGATTGTTGATGTAACCCGCTCGCTCAAAGGACCGTGCAGGGAAACCAGGCACTGGATTGATCGTGTATAATCGCTCCATCGCATCGAGTGATTCACGACAATTTTGCAGCGCGTCTTTGTCTTTGGTAACGGCATAGCGGAAAATTTCGCCCCCTAAATACATCGCCGTCCATAATCCATCATTATCTGAATCAGACATATATCCCGTAGCCAGATTGCCTTTTTCCATCCGATCCAACGACGCATTGAACCCGTTTCGAATGTGGCGATTCCGGACCTGATCTTCGTAAAATATGGCTTTGTCGTGGAGCGTCATCGACTTAAAGCAGATTTTACCCAGTCCCGCCGTAGTCAGAATAAGGACAGACTTTTTGGGTCCTTCAGTAATATCGATTACCTGATTGCTGGGGAGCCAGCGTTCGCCATAATAATAATCGTACTTGCCATCGGGCCGTAGCGCGAAAGCGCCTTTGGCGGTTCCAAACCAAACTTTACCACCTATTTCGGCAACCGTCGTGATTTCTGTCCAGGGAAGTTTCCGGTGAATGGCTCCAATTTGTTTTTTGCTGATGGCGTCGAATTCAATATAGCCATCGTTGGTTCCGATGATGGCTTTTTGAGTATGAGTCAGCGCGAAAGCTGTAAATCCGGCGCCGTCGAGAACCTTGGTTAGTTTAAAATCTGCGGCCGAAAGTGTGTACAATGATTTTTTGCCGAGTATCCAGAATACGTTGGTTGCAGGTTGAAAATGTGCACTAATCACGTCATCACCAGGAAGTGCTCCCTTCCACAAAAGTTTAGTATTCTTCACAACATTCAGCGCACTGCCGTCGGAAACAAGAAAGGTAAGATCGGGTGTTCCGGCAAAAATCGTTGCGGTAGGCAACTGGTGTTCCGCATACAGTTTGCCCGCCCAGGCATTACTCAGTATGGATTTTTGACTAAGATAAACGAGCTGCTGATTCTGTGAACCGATGGCCCGGAGATTCATATCCTTCATGAACCGGTAAGTCTGGTCGAGCTGTAAAGTGCCCGGATGCAGGAAATCACCGTCGGCAGGGTGAAGCAAGCCTTCAGTCGAGAACACTTGAATCACGCCATTGCGGTCGCAGGCTACACCTGTGAGACTGGCATTTGGCTTGTCGACATAATATTTAACGCTGAAATCCTGTTGGAACGCTTTATCCTGGTAGGAGGGCACCTGTGCCCTCAAACTCGGCCAGCTTAAAAAAAGGAAAGCGGTTAAACTAAGAACTAACCGTGTATAACTGATGTGCATGATCAAAAATAAGAATGGATGAGAAATTTTTGAATGAGAGACGGATATGAACCGTTCGTTCGCCACTGCCATAGAACCACAATGCCAGAAAATCACCATTGGGCAAACTGACAAAGCTACTGCCATGAACGTGTTTGGCTTGCCCCGGAAAAATGAGCATTTCGCGGACAATGGCAGGATTTTGGGCGAAACAGAGCGTATTCACCAAAACGAGTAGCAAAATCAGTTTACCAATTTTCTTCATCTATTCAGATTTTCTATTGCTTGGTCTCAATCATGGCCACAGTAAGTAGTATTGAAAGCATCAATACAAATTCACCCGGATCGCGTTAGCGTTGTTCGAAGAGCTCTGTTGATATACTATCCAATCGAAGCATCGGACTATTAGCGGATCGGTAAATTTCTGAATTGCCCCAGCCATGCGTACCCAATAGCCCCAGTTCATGGCTACACGATTTGCTAATAGACATAGCCTTGACAATCAATACAGTTGAGGGGTATCCCGGCGCTTACTGAGCTGGATAGTTCATAGTGTGGTAACATTCACACGTATATACCGTGTGATAAAAAAGCATCTCCTGTAAAGGCTTGATAATGAGATAATACCAAGCCAAACACGAGTCCTGGTATTACGCCTATACGAAATCTGGAAGAATTGCGCAATTTGAAGGCAATTTTACGCAAAAAGCGAAATTCAATTTAAATAGGCTAACCTATATTTGTCTTGACCAAAAGGCTGTAGACCAATTATTGCTTTGTGAAAACCGTTTTTTTAAGACTAGAAATAAGCCGTGGTGCCAGTAAAGTAAGTGAGAAATAATTCTGCAAATCTATTTCAAATCGCTGTTTAACTTTTCGATTAGCTCAAGTAACCAATTTTTTGGATCGCTCCAGTAAAGGGCCCGGGCAGACTAGTTGTCTGATTTAATTGGCCTGATTTTCATACTGAATAGTGCATAGTGTTTTTAGCCTCAATTTCCACCTACACTTTACTTTATTAATCATGGTTTGTACCACCGAAACCATTCTTCACCAGGTCGTCCGGGGCGATCAGTCGGCTTTTGCTAAACTGTATCAACAGTATCGTATCCCGGCGCTTAAATTTTGTATTAGTCTCCTCAAAG
>JANXVQ010000652.1 GCA_025351545.1 Spirosoma sp. | reverse complement strand
TGAATCGCTTCTTCATTCGACTTGATGTTGGGGGCAAAACCACCTTCATCACCTACGTTTGTACCAAGGCCCAGTTTTTTCAAAACGCCTTTGAGCGTATGGAAAATTTCGGTGCCTATTCGCAACGCTTCCGAGAAACTTGACGCATTGGCAGGCATAACCATAAATTCCTGGAAATCAATGGAATTGTCGGCATGAGAACCGCCATTCAGGATGTTCATCATTGGAACCGGCAGCGTATTCGCATTAACGCCACCAATGTATCGGTAGAGGGGCAAATTAGCTTCCTGCGCGGCTGCTTTGGCTGCGGCCAGCGAAACGCCCAGTATGGCATTCGCACCTAAACGGCCCTTGTTTGGCGTGCCGTCCAGTTCAAGCATAATTTTATCAATCATACTCTGTTCAAAGACCGAAATACCTACCAGTTCCGGATAAATCAGTTCGTTAACGTTCGAAACGGCTTTTAGAACGCCTTTACCTACATACACCTTTGGATCATTGTCGCGAAGCTCAACAGCTTCATGGGAGCCAGTCGATGCGCCTGAAGGCACAGCGGCACGACCCAGAAACCCATTTTCGGTACGGACGTCCACTTCGACAGTCGGATTGCCACGTGAATCCAGAATCTGCCGGGCATGAATGCTTTGGATGGTACTCATTGCAAAGAAATAAGAAGAGTTAACAACGAAATATTTTATCGCTCCGGCGCACCGGTTTATCGGGTTTGACCAACAAGCCATTAGGCCGGTTAGCTAACCAGCCGCAAAGTAACGAAATACAGGGCAAAACTTAAGAAAAGGAGTAGGATTGGTACGTGACTTGATGAAAATTTTGGGGTCTACAAGGTTCTGAAACAGAAGTTCTCAGAAAATGTTGTCTATTTGTGTGCTCATACATCGCCACTAAACCAACCATACCCATGCGCGGACTCTTGTATTTCCTGTTGTTTTTATTAGTTATTTTCGGTGTTCTCTATGCGCTTACCGGCTGGAGTTATAGTGATGGCGAACGTGCCGGAACCGTTTCCAAGTTTAGCAGACGGGGTTTTCTCTTCAAAACATACGAAGGCGTACTGAACGTGGGCGGCTTTTCGGGCGAAACGGGTTCGCTTACACCGCAGTATTTTGACTTCTCGGTAAAAGAAGAAGCTGTGGCAACTCAGATTACCGACGCTGTTAAATCAGGTCAGCGCGTTACGTTACACTACGAAGAAAAGATTTTGAAATTTCCCTGGAATGGCGAAACGAAATATTACATTACATCGGTAGAAGTAGTAGCCCCGTCCGCCCGCCCATATGGCGATGGGTCAGCTTATCCGGGCTATCAGCAGGGGCAACCACAACCAGCTCAGCCACAGCAGGGGCAACCCCAAAGCCAGTCATCAGCTCCAGCCCGGCAAGGCACTAATGCCGACTCGACGCTGTAAGCAAATCAGCCGCTGAGAGTCCGCCAATTATCCTGTAAACGAGATAGTTGGCGGACTTCTTTTTAACCGTTTTTTCTTCGAAAAAAAGTCGTTAAAAGGGCTGATTATTTTTCAAAAGACGTTTGGTAATTTGCCCATTTTTGGGTAAATTTATCTGTTTAAACAACCATCCTAACATGGCAAAATCAGATTCGGCGCAAGCCCTAGCATCTGCTCATGAAAATAAATTAAAAGCACTCCAGACCACTATTGAGAAGCTGGACAAGGCGTTTGGCAAAGGTACTGTTATGCGCCTGAGCGAAAGCAAAGTCGTTGATATTCCGGTTATTTCTACGGGCTCTCTGGGATTGGATTTGGCTCTTGGAATTGGTGGATTACCACGTGGACGAGTCGTAGAAATTTATGGCCCGGAATCGTCGGGTAAAACGACGCTTACGCTGCACGCTATTGCCGAAGCACAAAAGGCGGGCGGCCTGGCAGCATTTATTGATGCTGAACATGCCTTTGACCGCAGCTACGCGGAAAAGCTTGGCATTGACGTCAAGAACTTACTGATCTCACAGCCCGATAACGGCGAACAGGCGCTCGAAATCGCTGAGCACCTGATTAGTTCAGGCGCTATTGATATTATTGTTATTGACTCGGTTGCTGCGCTCGTGCCAAAGGCCGAGATTGAAGGCGAAATGGGCGAAAGCAAAATGGGCTTACAGGCTCGTTTAATGTCGCAGGCGTTACGGAAACTGACGGGTACGATCAACAAGACAGGTTGTTGCTGCATTTTTATCAACCAGTTGCGCGAAAAAATCGGTGTTATGTTCGGTAACCCCGAAACGACCACTGGTGGTAACGCCCTGAAATTCTACGCATCGGTTCGTCTGGATATCCGACGTATTGGTCAGATTAAAGAAGGGACAGACAATGTAGTGGGTAACCGCACAAAGGTGAAGGTTGTCAAAAATAAATTGGCAGCTCCCTTTAAAGTTGTTGAGTTCGACATTATGTACGGCCTTGGCATCTCGAAGGTTGGCGAAATCCTCGACATAGCCGTTGAAATGGAAATCGTTAAGAAGGCAGGTTCCTGGTTCTCCTATGGCACCAGCCGTCTGGCTCAGGGACGCGATGCCGTTAAGGAATTACTTCTGGATAATCCTGAACTGATGGCGGAGATTGAAGGAAAGATTCGGGCGAAGATTTCTGAAGATGATACTGTTCTGCTTGATCCTGTTCTGGCGGGCACTGCTGCCGATGACGAAACTGATGATTAATTTTTGTTATTGATTTTATGTGCCACTGGCATGAAGCACACTGCCACGTATGGAGCAAATCCCGGCAGAGTTGTGCTACTGCTGCTTAAAGTACAATAACACAAAAAGCGTCGGCCAACCTGGCCGACGCTTTTTGTGTTAAACAGAGAGGCTTTAGCTTATCTATCGTTTCTCGATTGGCACAAATTCGCGTAGGGTTGCACCCGTGTAAATCTGACGTGGACGGCCAATAGGTTCTTTCTGTTCGCGCATTTCTTTCCACTGGGCAATCCAGCCCGGTAAGCGACCAATGGCAAACATAACCGTGAACATGTTGGTCGGAATACCCAAAGCTCGGTAAATGATACCAGAGTAGAAATCTACGTTCGGGTATAGTTTGCGTGATACGAAATAATCGTCGTTAAGGGCTGCTTCTTCCAGTCCTTTAGCGATTTCCAGTATTGGATCATTGACACCGAGTTTGGTTAGCACATCGTCGGCTGCTTTCTTGATGATCTTGGCACGAGGATCAAAGTTTTTATAAACGCGATGACCGAAACCAAATAATCGGAAGCCCGTCGTTTTAGCATTCTTAGCCATTTCTACATACTTCGAAACATCCCCGCCATCGGCCTTAATGTCTTCGAGCATTTCTATTACTTCCTGATTGGCACCGCCATGCAACGGACCCCACAAAGCGCTGATACCCGATGAAATAGAGGAATATATATTAGCCTGCGACGATCCAACAAGCCGAACCGTTGACGTCGAACAGTTTTGTTCATGGTCGGCATGCAGGATAAGCAACACATTAAGAGCTTCGGCCACAACCGGGTCGACCTTGTAGTCTTCCACCGGCAACGAGAACATCATGTTCAGGAAGTTCGGAATGTAGTCGAGGTTATTTTTCGGGTAATTAGTCGGATGGCCGAGCGAACGTTTATACGACCAGGTAGCAATTGTTGGCAGTTTAGCCAGTAAACGGACAATGTGAAGATCTAAATCGGTTTTCTCCTCCTGTGAATCAGGATAAAACGTACTCATCGCACTCACCAGCGACGACAGAACGCCCATTGGGTGTGCATTGACCGGAAATCCGTTGAAGATTTTCCGCATGTCTTCGTTTACTAATGTATGGCGACGGATTCCATCTTCAAATTTCGAAAACTCCTCCTGGGTTGGCAATTCGCCATAAATGAGCAGATAGGCAACTTCCAGAAACGATGCTTTTGCGGCCAGATCCTCAATTGAGTAGCCCCGATATTGCAGGATACCCAGCTCACCGTCTAAAAATGTGATGGCGCTCTTGGTTGCACCGGTGTTTTTATAACCACGGTCTAAAGTAACATAGCCGGTTTGGTCACGGAGGTTAGAGATATCGAAGGCCTTCTCATGTTCCGTTCCTTCAAGAGTTGGGAAGGAATAAGACTTACCATCGACGGTTAATTCAGCGGTGTTTGCCATACAGGAAATCAGGGTAGAGTATTCAGAAATAATGGATTAGCAGCTCGTTAAGCATTGGGGTTTGTCCATGCTGGGCGAAATTAGCCCAAAAAGATAAACGACAGACGAAATTGCCCTAAAAAAGCCGTGTTACATTTTCATTAAGATGTAACCTGAAGGATATGCAATAAGTTTTATGTTACTATTTGTAAAGAATTCCATCCTTCATGACTACTCGCACCCGATATAAATCGGCAATAGTTTTTGATGGATCTCCTTCCAGAATGACTAAATCAGCTAACAAGCCGGCCTTCACTCGCCCTCGATCGGCAAGGTGGAAAGCATCGGCATTAATTGATGTGGCTGAGCGTAATACATCGAGCGGTTTCATGCCGTAATCAACCATCATCACTAATTCGCGGGCGTTGTCGCCATGACTAAAGACGCCGACATCGCCCCCGGCGCAGATGATTACTCCCGCGTCTAAAGCCTGGTTGCTGTCACACCCTAATCTGATTGGTCAGGCCGGGGTGTTCTTTTTTGATTACGAAGCAATCG
>JANXVQ010000607.1 GCA_025351545.1 Spirosoma sp. | reverse complement strand
TGACCGGAATCCTGAAACCGTCTTCAATTTCAATTTCAATCATGCCGCCGGGTAAAAAGCGTGACACGACACCCTGTTCTTTTGCCCGAAGTAGCCGGACTTTATCACCAATATTCATGATCTTCGATACTCAGTTATTACAAATCAATAGTCAAGCCATTGCCTGTACCCATTAACTTCTCAAAAGTATAACGGATATAACCAAAAATCCCTTTCATCGATTTTTTAAATCATTTTATTAAGCATTTCAAGGAATGGTTTATCAATCCCCCTGTCCAGCGATTTTTCCAGACAAACCGTCCGTTTCCAGGTCATTATTATCTTTCAACGCTATACCTGTTATCTGTAAGCGAAAAGCCGAGTCGATGAGATACATGATCTTGTCTACGGCGAGGGCCAGCGGTAAACCCTGCTCACGAATATTGGAAATACAGTTTCGTCGTTCGTCGGTAAGGCCGGGCTGGGGAGCATAGGTGATATATGCCCCTATGCTGTCGAACGAGCTAAGTCCGGGCCGCTCGCCAATCAGAATAATCGCTAATCTGGGGCGAAGAATCCCTCCTATCGAATCGGTAATGGCTACCCGACCTTGCTCAACCAGCAGAATCGGGGCTAACGAATAACCCGCTTGTCGGGCTTTTTCAACCAATAAACGTACAACCAGTCCGGCGTTTTTGTTGATGGCGGTTGCCGAAAGTCCATCAGCCACAATAATACTGATATCAGCCTGTGGGCTACTGAGTTGTTGAAGTTGTTCAGCCGAGGAATCAGCCAGTAAACGGCCTAAATCAGGTCGTTGCAGATAAATATCGCGGTTCTTGGCCTGACTATGAACGCAATGAACCGGCAGTCCTGTACGGGTTAGATCAGTCCGTAAATCAGCACTATCTAAACGGGAATAAACGGCATCTTTGGCATGAGCGTGAGCCATCTTAAATTGAAGGGACTCCTTTAGCGGAATGGAAACGCCCGTTTTGCCAAGAGCAATTCGAGCGTTCGTGTACGCCTTCAGAAACGCCCATTCGTCGGATTCTACGCCTATTTTTTTTTGTTCATTCATGCGGGAAGCAGAGCCGTATAAAATTGCTTTTGCGCACCCACCGATAACCGATTCCCAAGCGAGTCCATGATATTTTGCTGAAGTAACCATTGTTCAAACTCAGGCGCGGGCCGAAGTCCAAGCACCCGGCGGAGGTACAAAGCATCGTGGAATGATGTAGACTGATAGTTCAGCATAATATCGTCGGCACCGGGAATTCCCATAATAAAGTTGATACCGGCCACGCCCAAAAGCGTCAGCAGCGTATCCATATCATCCTGATCGGCCTGGGCGTGGTTCGTGTAGCAAATGTCCATACCCATTGGCAGGCCCATGAGTTTACCGCAAAAATGATCTTCGAGTCCGGCCCGGATAATCTGTTTGCCATCAAATAAATATTCGGGACCAATGAAGCCAACCACCGAATTGATTAGAAATGGATTGTAATGCCGGGCCACAGCATACGCCCGCACTTCGCAGGTTTGCTGGTCAACGTTGTGATGCGCACCCGAAGACAACGCACTCCCCTGACCGGTTTCAAAATACATGATATTAGTACCAACCGTGCCCCGTTTTAAGGATAAACCCGCTTCATGAGCTTCCTGCAAGAGTGACAGGTTTATGCCAAAACTGGCATTCGCCTTTTCGGTCCCGGCAATGGATTGAAACACCAGATCGACCGGCACTTGCTGTTCAATCAGTTGAATGGTGGTCGTAATATGGCTCAATACGCAGCTCTGCGTGGGTATGGCAAAACGTTCCCGTATCTCGTTAATCATGTGTAACAAACGCGACGTAGCCGCCGGGCTGTCCGTTGCGGGATTAATGCCAATCATGGCGTCGCCACTTCCATATAATAACCCATCAATAATGCTGGCGGCCACTCCCTTTGCATCGTCAATGGGGTGATTGGGTTGTAACCGAACGGACAAATGACCTCGCAGACCAACTGTATTTCGAAATCGGGTTACGATTTCACACTTTTTAGCGACCAGAATTAGATCCTGGTTTCGCATCAATTTTGACACAGCCGCCACCATTTCCGGCGTCAGTCCGAAGGCAATCTGTTGAAGTGTATTGGTGTCAGCTTCGTCGCTCAGCAGCCAGTCGCGCAG
>JANXVQ010000591.1 GCA_025351545.1 Spirosoma sp. | reverse complement strand
TAACAAGTCAAGCCCTGAGTTTCAATCCAACTTCTTATGGATCAGCCCTTTGAATGAGCCAGCCAGGTAATTAATGCTGTTGTGGTGAATTTGTTTCAATCCAACTTCTTATGGATCAGCCCTTTGAATCCGTCCTAGTACGTAAATTATTGACTGTCAAGACTATACCCTCAACTTGAGCATGCTCTTTTTTGTGTTTTAGCAGGTCAAAGTACATAGAAAATGGACATTTTTCAACGATTTTCCGTAAACGTATTGTACTGATAATTAACCCGTTAACCCCTGTTTTTTGCCCATACGAAATATATTGCTACCCGGAAAATCCTTACTTAATGCAGATGTTTCGGTATGTGCAAGTTACACAACGTGCTTTTGACTTGGTAGCCTTCGGGTAAAAATTACGTTCAATAATCGTAAAAATCGCTTCAGCCGCTCGTTTTACGTCCGCTTTGTCCTCGTCCGTAATCGGTACTTCCACCACCCGGTTGTTGCTGCGCGTATAAACCAGATAACCCCTATCGACCACACGCCCAAAATTCGCTTCAATGAGCCAGGCATAACAGTAAAGTTGCGTTCGGTACGTATCATATACCTTGTCTTTATATTCGGCAAACTTATAATCTAACGGAGCCATCGTACCGTCGCCAAAACCCAAAACCTCATCAACTACGCCCCGCAGCAGGTCATTGGTCAGATATTGGTCGGTATGTTTCTCCGTAACCGGCGCACCGGGTCGCCCCAGTCGCTTGCGGAGGTAATCCTTGTTGCGCTCCAGCCGCTCGTCGTGCAGATTGCGTCCACGCACTACTTTGTAATTCTTTTCCTCATACTGCGGAATCGCCAGTACATACTCGAAATACGTAAAACGCGGGCAGAACAGATATTCAATAATATGCGATGGTGTAAGTGTCATAGTCAGAAAAATAACGCCCTGATTTCGTCGGTCACCAGTTTTTTGTCAAAAGCCTGTCCCAGCAGGGCCGTTTGCTGTAACTCACCCCGACTCATCGGAAAAATATATACCTTGTCGGTGTCTTCATTGATGAGTTCTTCCAGTTGGAGTTGCAGCGTATCTTTCTGGTTCTGCGTCAATGTGCCCAGAAAACACGAAAACTGCACCCGATACAAACCCGCTTGCTGACAGCGTTTGGCCGATTTGGTCCGGGCCTTGTTATCGACAATATCGTAGAGTACCCACACGATCATAGTTTTATAAGATCGGGCAAACCGCCCGTTTTTCCGATGAGTTTATTAGCAAACTGATGGGCATCGAGCTGCATACAATGGCTCCTGACGAGATTTCGGCCCCGATATCGAATCGCGTCGTTGTCCATAAACTCGTTGAAAGCGTTCACCAGCAAAGCTTTCCCCTCCGCATTAAGCGAGTATCCCGCAGTGGATTGGTCCGCCGATGCTGCTGCCGAAGCGGGTACTGCATTCCGCCCCCCCGACACCTCGTTTATATGCGATTTATTGACTTTTTTGGCCGTAAACAGCCGAAAAACTACTTCATCGACCCAGCCCCGATAGGGTTCGATAAAGTCATAAACCATGCTCAGTTGGTTGTAGTCATCGCGGTGAAGGAAACCAACATACGGGTCAAGTCCGGCCAGCATCAGCGTTTTTTCAACCTTGCCATATAGCATTCCGTACCCATAATTCAGAAAGGCGTTGAAGGCATCCTGCGCCGGCCGACTGCTGCGGCCACGGAACTGGTATTCTTTGGGCAACACGTAACTCAGCGTCTCAAAATAAAGTCGTCCGGCAGTGCCTTCCAGCCCACGCAGGGTATCGGCCACATCCGCCACGCAAAGGGTACGGCCATCTGTGGTCCGGCATTCCGGGCGGTCCGCCGATGCGGGTTGCCCCTCTGCCGAAGCAAGTGTACTGATCGACAACGCCAGAGCCTCCGTTCGAATCACTTTATCGTCCAGAAAATCGGCATATTGCGGACGATGTTTTTTCAGCCCCCGAATCAAACCCGTCTGATTCTCAAGTTTAGCCAGCAGCCACGACCGTACCCACCGCAATCCATCGGGACCCAGACTGGCCTCCAATTGTCGCTTCCTGATTTTGGTGGTGCTACCAAGCTTGGCGTGCCACACCCGCCCAATGGGATCGCCCTGCTGCTCGATAAACACGATATCTACGTTATGGCGCATGGCCAGCCGTACCGCATCGGTACTGAGCGACGTGCCCGTAGCCAGCAAAATATGCGTCACCTTCTCCGCCGAATAGGTTGCGCTGATGACCTTACCATCCTCGCCCTTCCGCCGAACGTCGAACATGGCGTCTTTCACATGTAAATAAGTGCCGTAGGTGCTGATGTGGAGTTGCATGATTAAAGAGTGAAAGAGCGAAAGAATGAAAGAGTGGCTGACGCGTCAGCAATCATGTGCCAGCCATTCTTTCACTCATTCGCTCTTTCACTCTTTGGAGACTGCCAAACCCCCGCGATACGGCCTTACCTAAACCGATGCCATCGGGCAGAATAACGTTGGACAGAAAACCACCCGCAAACGCCACCATTGTCTGATTCTTGAACTGCGTCGTCCGTTCCTCTACCGATAGCCGCACCATAATGCGTTCGTGAGGTTGCAGCCACAGCCCAAACTCGCGGAACAACGCCAATAGTTGACTGGTCAATACCCGTTTCAATTGCGCCTGCTGTTCAGCTTCGGAGTAGTTTCGGTAATCGCGATAGTTAATTTGATTGAGAGCCATCCAGAGCGTTTCAAACCGATACTCGATCAGATCGTCCGCAATGCCGATGGGCGTTTGCTCATGGCGAATGTGCTTACTCAGTACGGGAAACGTCTCCCCCAACGGGAATAAACCGTCTTTATCGCTCCGGTCGATGGTGAGTTCGCGGATTTGCAGGAACAGTTGGGTAAGCAAGGTAGCGCCCTCCCCCAGCCCCACAAGCGTTGGTATGTGGTCGAGCACCTTATACTGCACCAGCGGATAGGCGTATCGAAACTTCACATCCACGGCCCCGTCTGCACCGGCTTCGCTTTCCAGGTGATTGTGCAACAGGGGCGAATGTTCTTTAAACAACGCCCCAAAATACCCCCGCAACTTATGCGCATCACGCGTACGAAGCGCAATTTCGGGAAACGTAATGGTAGTGATGGGGACAAGGGTTTGGGCGAGTGTGGTCATGGGGTGGTTAGTGGTTGTAGGTTAGTTGCCCTGCAATTGGAACATATCCCGTATTGTTACGAAAATCATCAAACGCATACTTGTAACATTTGGATGGATTTTGGTAATGCGATACGTAAAAAAAGTTTTCTTTGTCTCCATCAAAGACTATTCCCTGAGCATTATAGGGAACGGCTACGTTTACAACGTATTCATAAAAACGAGCTTTAATAAGGGCAAACTCGCGTTTGCGTTCGTACGGCTTCAGGTCTTTTTTCTCACTGATCACCATGTACTGATTCCAGAGCGATTCGGCTTCTTCATTCAGTTGTATATAGACCGACTCAGTTTTACGCTCTTCTACAAACTGAAACTCGCCTACTTTCTTAAAATTCAGAGCTTGTAAAGCGGTTAGCTCAGGTGATATTAACACGTCAGCTTGTTTTTTCACCTCCTCAAAATAGGCTTCAATTAAGTCGAGATAGCCATGTTCGTCAATCTCGGTTATGTTCTTCAGGACGTTTGCTGTTTTGATAAGCAAATCCCCCCCGTAAACCATACCACTGGCCCGTTTCATTTCGGCGATAGCATACAAATAGACTTCGCTAATGGTATCCTTTTCGTTGTAGCGGTTAGCTCTCCCTGCTGCCTGAATGATAGAGTCTAGCGGAGCCATAGCCCGGAACACCGTATGCACCGACACATCAACCCCGGCTTCAATCAACTGGGTCGAAATAATAACCTGTTGCTTAGGCCCACTGTAGGTTTTGATTCGGTCAATAATTCGTTTGCGTTCGTAGGGTGTGATCAGTGTTGTGAGGTAATAAATGTCGGTTGTCTCTTCATCCAAAGCCCCTGTTACATCCTTAAAACAGTCGAGTGTAGATTGCTTGGTATTCAGAATGACCAGCACATTTTTGGTGGGATTATCTTCGCAATACATAATAACATCCTGCGTGAACTCCTTAAAACTTACCTCCTGCTGGGTTTTATTAATTAGCTTGGTACGCTTAAACTGGTCGTTCCTAAAATAAGACTTGTAATTAGGTACTAACTCGGTGATTTCTTTACCGGGAAGAAAAATAAGCGGTTGTGTGGCCGACATCAGAATGAAGTAGCAATTATAGCGCTCGCCAAGCGTCATAAATGCCTGACGAATGAGTGGCCATAATTCATATTTAACCTGTTGCACTTCATCCAGAATTATAACAGAATTAGCCAGATTCGGCAGTTTGAGCAGTTTAGTCTTATCACTGGAAAACAACGATTCCAGCAACTGCACAAATGTGGTAACCACAATAGCTGATTGCCATGTCTCAATCAAAAACTGGCTTTTGTCCTGGTCAAGTGTATCATCGTCGGCCGTTTTGTAAGCAGGCTCGGCCAAGTGATGATGCTTGAGTAACACATCCGACGAAGGGTACTCAAAGACCTCCTGAAATACGCCAAAATTCTGATCAATGATGGACGTAAATGGAATCGTGATAACCAGCCGACCAGCTAATAATCCTAACTTTTGCTGCAATGACAGCCCTGCGGCCAAAGACGTTAGCGTTTTCCCTAAACCCGTTGGCAACGTAATTGAGTACAGATGCTGATCAACAGAAAACACCCGGTCAAGTTCAGCAAGCGTTTCGTAGTACGCCTGATTTTTCAAGGCGTTCAGCGTATTAGGTTCGGGAGTATTATATCCTTTCCGTTCCCGGTAGCTTTCTAATGCAGCAAGCGACGGACGTTCCGATTCATGCCGCGTGATACCTTTCAAAATCACATCTGATTTATCAGATAATAACAACGTGCCGTAGAACAACTGATGCCAATAGTAATAGCGATTTTTAGCCTCTCCGGGTAAATCATTGTAGTCGCCAAGGTCAAAAAAGTCCAGTTCAAAATTGCCGTATTCATCAATATACTCCTGATTTTGAATATACTGCTTGAACGGTTTCCAGTCGAACCTGAAATTCACAACAGCCATTAGTTCATCCAGAATTTCCTGAATGAGCGGCTCTTCATCAAACACCTCAATTTGCTCTGAAAGAATATCTGCTTTGGCGTCAAGCGATAACTCTTTTTTGAAATCATTCAGATTTCCGTGATGCCGTTTTACTGCTGTAAATACCAGATACGGCAACAGTTGGCGATCCATCTCGGTCAAATCAAACGGTATGAGGTATTGCTCCACCACCTGCTTTGCCAATAAAGATGACAGTAGCGCGTGTTCTTTCGGGCCAATTACCTCATGATCAAGACTTAACAAATAATGCTGAAAATATCTAATTCCTTTTGTAATATCATGACACACCCCGGCCAGATAACCTAAATCGGCCAGTAAGCCATCTTGTATATCAAAGCTAGTTGCGAGATTCGTTAACAAATTTCGGCACGATTCAGCGACTTGTCGTGTATGGTCAATTAATGGAACGTCGGGGTGTGAGTAGAGCATCAGAGAAAAAGGATATTACCAAAATCAGGCGTTTCAAACCACTCGCTTGTTTGTACAGGAACACTGCCTCCGTTAGCGTCAACCAATACTTCTCCATAGCGCGTTACAACTCGGTCGCGGCTGAGTTCAATAGGCATTGTCTCAACGTAGTAATGAGCCGTCTGGTCAAACTCAATGGGTGGATTAGCCGCCAGCAATGATAAATTAACAGCTGACTGTATACGTACGTAGCCCAAATCAGTATTACGCATCATACCTGCTGTAACAGTGGCATTTTGTAAAATCGCAGTAAACTGACTCAAGCCTAAATAAGGCGTAAAATGATGAGAGCGGGTTATCAGTCGCTCAGCTAATTGATCAAATAGCACGCTATTCCGAAGTCGGACAAAGACCCGAAACGATGGATTTTTGAGCAATTCAAATTCGATCTGCGTCCGTCCGCTCTTCCTGATTTCAAAAAAGGAATTACCTGTATCCAGCAAATTGAAACCCATATTTACTTTTTTGACTGGGGCCAGCAGTTGTACTGCCAAATCGCACTTATGCATATCAAATAACTCCTGCACAGGTAGCCCCGCAAATCGACCGGGAGCCGTTTCGCGCTCTATGCCCATCACGGCCCCCAATAATCCGGTTAAGGCTGTACGGGTTGGAATTGGATACGTTAGTGGGGAAGTTGTGGTATTAAACTTGCGAAAATGACCGTATTCGCCCGACAACTCAAAGACGATCAGGCGGTTGTCGTTCATAATATTAGCTGACCATTAGTGAGTGGTTGGGATGTTTTCAGGCGCGAATCAATTCGCACATTTATGCTACTGATTTTTTCTTTGTGTGCTACCAGCTCAGCCAGTAAAGTCGAAACATCGAGTGTGTAGTCGTCGGTACTACGAAGTTGCATCTCGTTCTTCTCCGTTATCAGTTTCAATCGCTGGCGCAAACTACCAATGTAGT
>JANXVQ010000583.1 GCA_025351545.1 Spirosoma sp. | reverse complement strand
CAGCCAATTGTCATAAAAGGGGTTCTTTATGGAACGTCGCCCAGAATGAAGCTTTTTGCTGTGGATGCCGCCACAGGAAAACAAATCTGGCAATTTGACCCGTTCGCCGATCCCGAAAAGAAACCCCGATTCCATCCCGTTCGTGGAGTTATGTATTGGGAAGATGGCCCCGACAAACGGATATTGTATACGGTTGGCGCTTTCCTGTACGCCGTAAATGCTTCGACAGGAAAATTGATTGAGAGCTTTGGCAAGAACGGCACAGTCGATCTACACGAAGGACTTGGCGATAAAGAAACGCTTGGCTATGATGTAGCCAACTTCTCTATACGTGTTACTACACCGGGCGTCATTTACAAAGATTTGCTAATTACGGGCTCTGCCGTTAGTGAAGGTGGCGATGCTCCTCCGGGTTATATTCAGGCGTTTAATGTGCGCACCGGCAAGCTCGAATGGGTATTCCACACCATTCCGCTACCCGGCGAATACGGCTACGAAACCTGGGCAAAAGATTCGTACAAAAAAATAGGCGGAGCTAATTGCTGGGCCGGCATGGTATTAGATGAAAAGCGTGGAATGGTTTACGCGGGCACCGGTTCGCCCTCGGTTGATTTTTATGGCGGTGCCCGCGAAGGCCAGAATCTTTTTGCTAACTGCGTTATCGCCATCAATGCAAAAACGGGCAAGCGGGTATGGCATTTCCAAACCGTGCACCACGATTTGTGGGATCGTGATTTGCCTTGTCCGCCCAATCTCATAACGGTTAAACACAAGGGCCCCGACGGTCGGCCCCGAATGGTCGATGCCGTAGCTCAGACCACCAAAGATGGCTATGTATTTGTGTTTGACCGGGATACCGGCAAGCCGCTGTTTCCGGTCAACGAAGTACCCGTTCCAACCTCGCCCGCGCTGCCGGGCGAACATCCCTGGCCCACGCAACCTGTTCCGACAAAACCCGCTCCGTTCGTCCGGCAGGAGTTAACAGAAAACGAAATTACCACCCGTACACCCGAAGCCCATGCCTATGTACTTGACCGGTTTAAGAACAGTCGGCATGGCAGTAAATACATGCCGCCCAGCCTCGAAGGGTCACTATTTTACGGCTTTGGCGGAGGAGCAGAATGGGGAGGCAATGCCGCCGATACGGACGGTATCCTGTATCAGAATGCCAACACGATGCTCTGGTGGCTGAAAATGCGGGACATTCGTACCCAGCCAGATGGCGTTGCGCTCTCGCGTGGTGGAAATTTATTTAATACCAACTGTGCGGTATGCCACGGCATGAATGGAAAAGCGGGTGATGCCAGCAAAACAGCCCAGGCGTATCCAGACCTGAGCGATGTAGGTAAGCGGCTCACAAAAGAGCAAATAAGCGCCATTCTATCAACTGGTCGTGGTCGGATGCCTTCCTTCGGTCATCTCTCCAGCGAAGATCGCGAAGCAATTACTCGGTTTTTGCTAAAGCTGGACGCCCGGCCTACAGCGGCCAATGATAGTCATAGTTCAGTTGTGGCAACGCCTACACCCGAAGGGTCTGACTTTCCATATAAACCCCCTTATTTGAATAATGGCAATACTCAGTTTCGAGATCAGGATAATTATCCGGCCATTAAACCGCTATGGGGCACGTTAAACGCCATTGATCTAAACACAGGCGAGTATTTATGGCAAGTACCACTAGGCGAATATCCGGAACTAACGAAGAAAAACACTCCAACCACCGGGTCAGTCCAGACCGGCACCGAAAATCATGGTGGTCCAATTGTAACAGCGGGTGGATTAATTTTCATTGCTGCAACATATGACGAGAATCTTCGTGCATTTGACAAAAAAACGGGCAAAATCGTGTGGGAATATAAATTGCCCGCCGGCGGTTTTGCCACACCCATCACCTATATGGTTGATGGAAAGCAGTACATCGCAATTGCTGCCGGAGGCACCCGCTATGGTCTCAAATCAGGTGGCTCGTATGTGGCTTTTGCTTTACCGTAAGTAGTACCAAGAAAGAGAAGTAATGAAAAATTATCTATTAGGTTGTGATTGGGGAACGTCCGCTTTCCGACTACGGCTCATAAACAGTTCCGATCTCCAACTCATTGGGGAGATCACTTCTCAGGAAGGGGTGGCCAGTACATTTAATTCCTGGAAAACGAATGGAGAAAATCTGGGAATTTCCAGAGAACAGTTTTTTCGTCAACAACTGAAGAGGCAGGTGGATTTACTATCGGCTAAAGTAGCCATCAACCTGAATGGCATTTCAATTGTCATTTCCGGGATGGCTTCTTCTTCTATTGGCATGGCCGAAGTTCCCTACGCTACCTTGCCCTTTCCGGTCGATGGCAGCCTTGCCAGTATCAAGCGGTTGCCTGTGCAAATTAACTTTCCGCACGACATTATATTAATTTCCGGTGCCCGGACGCAGCATGATGTTATGCGGGGAGAAGAAACGCAACTAATTGGTTTGCTGGCCTTGCTGGATACGTTACATGTTGCCGTTGATGATTCTATTTTACTGTTTCCGGGCACTCACTCGAAGCATATATATATACAAAATCAACAGGTAATTAATTTTCAGACATTCATGACAGGGGAGGTATTTAATCTCATGGCGCATTACAGTATTTTAAAAGATTCCGTAGATTCCACCGAACTGAACACATTTTCGGACAACGAATTAGAAGCCTTCAAACTAGGCATTAATGAAATAGATTCTTCGTCAATTTTAAATAGTTTATTTAGAGTTCGAACAAATCAATTGTTTGATAAATTAACCAAAAAAGAAAATGCCCTTTATTTAAGCGGATTATTAATAGGTACAGAATTAAAAACACTTATTAATCAGACGCAATGGCAACTAATTTTATGCAGTGGAAACAACTTATATGAGTTGTACAAATTAGCGATGGAAGAACTTTATTTAACCGAACGAACAACCATTATTTCAGCCGACTTACTTGATAAAGCGACGATTGCCGGACAGGTTAAAATCGCCCAAAACCAACTAGTTCTCCTACATAAATGAGCAATATAAGCCAGTCTACATTCTCCTGGGAACTGTTTTCAAAAGCGCCCGTAGTGGGTATTGTCAGAGGCCTGCGCCCTGATGATATTAGCCAGATTTTACCGATTTATCGGGAAGCAGGACTGACAACCATCGAGATAACAATGAATACCGACGGGGCGGAGTCTATTATTCAGGATGCCCTGACAAGCAATAGCGAAGGGCTAAATATTGGTGCCGGCACCGTCTGTACCCTGGATGATTTGGATAAAGCCCTGAAGGCTGGTGCCCAGTTTATTGTCACGCCTATTGTCAACAAAAAAGTTATTAAAGCCTGCGTTAAGCGTGGCATCCCTATTTTTCCGGGTGCCTTTACACCGTCTGAAATTTACACCGCCTGGTCACTGGGCGCGTCGATGGTGAAAATTTACCCAGCCACTTCCCTTGGCCCCGATTATGTTAAAGATATTAAAGCGCCACTCAACCAATTAAAACTAATGCCAACCGGCGGTATTAGTCTGGACAATATGGAAACTTATTTCAAAGCCGGTGCCGATGGGTTAGGCATTGGCAGTCATCTTTTCGACAAGAAACTGATTAAAGAAAAAAACTGGTCTGGCTTAAAAGAACATTTCCAGAAATTCGTTGAACGGATGAATTTTGCAGTTTCCGCTATTATGTGATGTCAGATTCTTAAATCTGACATTATTATATTTTTGTAAATAGGTTTTGAGAAACCTATAATGTCAGATTTAAGAATCTGACATTATATTTTTTAATCGCTTCGGTGGTCCGGTGTGGTTGAAAATATTTCTTATATCTACTCTTTTCACCTAAAACTCTTAACTCTGTGACTATTTCCAAAACCAGTAATTACCGATGGATTATTGTTATTCTATTATTTACGGCCACAACAATTAACTACCTCGACCGTCAGATAATAGGATTACTAAAACCCATTTTAGAGGTTGAATTCACCTGGTCCGAAACAGATTTTGCCCGTATTGTTATCGCGTTTACGGCCGCTTATGCCATCGGATTATTGGGTTTTGGCTGGTTCATTGATAAGGTAGGGACAAAAGTTGGTTACTCTGTCACCATTATCTGGTGGAGTATAGCCGGTATGCTTCATGCGTTAGCCAAAAGTGCATTCGGTTTTGGTGTGGCCCGTGTGGGTTTAGGCCTGGGTGAAGCCGGAAACTACCCGGCAGCCGTGAAAACCGTAGCCGAATGGTTTCCCAGAAAAGAACGAGCTTTAGCAACGGGACTTTTTAATGCCGGCACCAGTATTGGTGTGGTAGCGGCCCTGCTTATTGTGCCCTGGATACTGAATCATTATGGCTGGCAGGAAGTGTTCTGGATCACGGGTTCCCTGGGCTTTATCTGGTTAGTTTTTTGGCAGATCTTCTACACCATTCCGGCCAAACAGAAACGCTTGTCGGCAGAGGAATATACGTATATTACCAGCGGACAGGAAGTTGAAACAGACGAAAAGTTTACAATAAAATGGTTCAAACTATTCACCCTTCCCCAAACATGGGCCTTAATTACGGGCAAAGGGCTCATTGACCCGATTTACTGGTTTTTCCTGTTTTGGCTCCCCTCCTATTTCTCATCTACGTTTAAGCTGGACCTGAAAAAACCAAGCCTGGAGTTAATGTTGATCTATACTGCAACAACCGTTGGCAGCATTGGTGGGGGCTATCTGTCATCATGGCTAATAAAAAGAGGATGGCCAACATTGAAAGCCAGAAAAACAGTTCTTATCGTGTTTGCCGGGTTGGAATTATCCATTATACTTGCCCAATTTGCTACGGATGTATGGGTAGCCGTCGGATTGATTAGTTTGGCCGTGGCCGTGCATCAGGCATGGGCAACCAACGTCTTTACGCTGGCTTCCGATCTGTTTCCCAAACAAGCCGTTAGTTCGGTTGTTGGTATAGCGGGCATGGCCGGGGCAGTGGGTGGAATCTTTTTCCCGATGCTGGTTGGCAGTTTGTTGGATACCTACAAAGCCGCTGGCAATCTGGCTGGTGGTTATAATGTGTTGTTTACCATCTGCGGATTTACGTATTTAGTCGCCTGGATAATTATTCATTTGCTCACCAGAAAGCCAAAAATAGTCGACATAAATCAACTCATTTGACTCAATTTTCACAATGAACCAGTCCTTGAATCCTTCAGAAATACCCGTCGGCGTAGTAGGATTGGGGTTAATGGGGTGTAGCATTACAACCTGTCTGTTAATGTCGGGCCATCCGGTCGTGGCCGTTGCACCCCTGCCGGTCGATATGGAAACAGCCGAGCCACGCATTCGGGAGCATCTGTCCAAATCATTTCAGGAAGGACTACTCACGAAAAGTCCTGAGTTCTATTTTCAGCAACTTAGCATTACCGAGGATTATAACCTCCTGAAAGAGTGCAAGGTAGTCGTGGAGTGTACGCTCGAAAATATCGCAATCAAAAAGTCGGTCTATGAGCGAATCGAAGCCGTTGTCGCCGAGGATGCGATTATTACCTCCAACACATCCGCCATTCCAATCAGTCTGCTTCAGCGGGAGATTCGTTTACCCGCACGATTTCTGGGATTACACTGGTCGGAACCCTCGCATACGACCCGCTTTCTGGAAATTATCTGTGGCGACTTAAGTGATATACCTACTGCCGAATGGCTTTATGAATTAGCTCATTTCTGGGGTAAAGAACCGACGCTGGTGCGCAAAGATATCCGGGGGTTTATTGCCAATCGCCTGATGTATGCCATGTACCGCGAGGCATTCAATCTGGTTGAAAATGGCTACGCTACGGTTGACGACGTTGATCGGGCTTGCCGAAACAATACCGGTTACTGGATGACACTGGTTGGTGTTTTTCGATGGATGGACCTAACGGGTGTACCGGCCTATCACACCGTTATGAAAGACCTATTCCCAACCCTCAGCAACCAGACTGAGGTGCCCAAACTCATCGACGATATTGTAAAGGCAGGTGGTAAAGGTGTTTTGAATGCGCAGGGTTTTTACGATTACACCCCCGAAGAAGCCAAACTCTGGAAAGAAACCTACGAAGAATTCAGTTACGATATCCGTAGGTTGGCTCTAAAGTACCCGGCCGATGTTGTAAAGAGAAAATTGAGAAAAGAAGACGAAGAATAGTAAAGATTATTCGGATTGATTAGTTGGGACAACGCGTGGCTGACAGGCTTATCTTTGCCAAATGGATTACCAGACATTGAGACAAAACCAAAGCCAGTTTCTGGCACTGACCAGCTTGCTGCCTCAGGAGTTCGATGACTT
>JANXVQ010000564.1 GCA_025351545.1 Spirosoma sp. | reverse complement strand
AGCAGTACACCCGACCGCGAAAAAGAGGCTATGTTCAACTATTTCAAGAACTGGTGCGGCATTAGTCCCGTGCAGTTAGAGTCGGTTATGCAGGAAGTGCTGGACATGGAATATGCTCATGCTGACTGTCAGCCAGTGTTTTCTGCCATTATTCGGCTGTGTGACGTTGTCATTGCGCTTTACGGAAAACTGAGCCAGTTGAATTACGTCGAGAAAGATAAAGACGAGTTTTTTGTGGACCGGCAGGATGCTCCGGCTGCAAAACCAGGCAACAAGAGTAGTTTTTGGGGACGGTAAAAACGGTTTACCGTAGTCGGTTCAAGATTCTTCCTAAGCTCAATTACATAATTTATAAAAATCATGGGAATGCCAGCCGCTCGCATAGGCGATATGCACATCTGCCCGATGGTTACGCCGGGCCTTCCACCGATTCCACACGTGGGCGGGCCGATTTTGCCACCTGGTGCGCCAACAGTATTAATTGGGGGTATGCCAGCCGCCTGTCTGGGTGATATGTGTGTGTGCGTTGGCCCGCCAGACAGCATTATTCTGGGCTCGATGACGGTGCTTATTGGGGGGAAACCAGCCGCTCGTTTGGGCGACACAACGGCCCACGGTGGTACTATTACGCTTGGCCTGCCAACGGTATTGATTGGCGGATAATTTAACCAATGATGTGTGATGAATGCAGCCATTTATCACGCATCACTCATCATTCACCTACATGAACGCATCTTTTATTAAATTTTTGGGTATCGCTCTTCTCTTCTGCGGAGGTATCGGAGCCCTTGTTTATTCACTAAATAAACAGGAAACGTCGGGTGGAAAAGGCACGTCAGCCGAGCAGGAAGAAGAGTTTCTGAGCGATGTTCGGCAGGCTGATAGTCTACATATAAAACTCAAAAAAACGGACCCCACTGAGCAAGCCAGTGAGTTTTCGTCTCTGAGATTTAAGCAGGAAGAAGCCATTGGGCGCATGGAAACAGGCTACAAAGCCGATACGGTTTTTAGCTCACTCGCGCAGGTAACGGGCCGAAATTACAGCAAATTACTGGGTACGGTAGCTGTACAGGCTACGGATCGACAAACGAAAGCCGATACAAAAGAGCAATTGACCGATCAGGTGGCTACCCTAAAAACAGACACCCAAAGCCTGGAAACCCAGTTGATGCTCAAGCAATCGAGCCTGGAGAGTATGCGTGCCATTAAGGCCGCCCAACAATAAGCACCCAAAATGCATGGTGTATGAGGTCGATTTTACCCATTTACCGCATACGCCGTCATCCCACCTGATACACGTCTATGAAGCCGCTTAATCAAACTGAACGAAATCAACGCTGGGGCCAATTTCTGAGCCTTTATGCCGCGCTATTACTGCTAACGGTTTTGTGCTGGTGGCTCTCGCTCGCGCTAATTCCCAAACTGACCAATGTGCAGCAAAACCAGACGGTGCAGGAGTTAATGGCCTACAAGAAACAACTCACCGGAACCGACAAGATGCTGACAGCCCTGGAACAGGGCGCCCCATTGACCGATAACTGGCTGCGGAATTTTTACGCGAACACCAGTGCCCTGGATCAGCAATTTCCGAAACCGCTGTTTATGGCCACAACCAATAGCTATCGGCAGTTGGCTGGCGAGTACGAAAACGCCCGGCGAGAAGGTGATGAAGGGCTTCAATTATTAAACTCACAAAAGATTCAACTGGATGCGAAGAAAGCCAACCTTCTGGCGTTGCTGGCATCGGCCGGAGCGGAGATTAAAGTTGTTGCCGGAGCACCTAAATCCGGCGGAGCCAAACCAGCACCACCCGCCCCGGCGGGCCCGGTCATAAATGCGGGATTGTATGGCCCATTTAAGCCGCTGCTTATTTCTGGCAACGGCGAATTTGGCAAGAACAACCCGGAGATCAACGCGTCTGTACAGTTTATGATTGTCCGCGATCATCAGGTGGTGCTGGGTGTGTACTTTGAAACGGGCGCCACCGAAACCGGAACCGTGGCTAAAGTAACCGAACGCAAAGAACTCTACACAGCGCCAGCAGGCTACAAAATTGTGGGAATATCGGTGCCGGAGCGCACGCCCTGGCGCATCAATTATGTAGACAAAACTCCGCGCGAGGATCAGTTTGCCATTGCCGACGGGTTAATGACGCTCTTGGTAAATGGCAATACGCCGGGCCTCGATATTGGCGCAACGGGCGGCAGTGCCTTATCTATTCAGTTGAAAAAACCGATTAAAGTGGAATTGGAAAAAGAGTAGCTTGGCTAGTCTGAGCGGGTGCTATCAAGAGCCAAACTCACAAAAATAATAGCATCCATGACCCGGTGCTGGCCTTTAGGCTAGGCTGAAAACCTTGTATATATATGAGACCAATCACATTTTTCATCCAAATCAGCACGATGGCCTTACTGGCTGTATCGGCAGGACAAGCGCAGGACAAGCCCGTACGCAAGTATGCCGGTGGCCTGAAACTAAGTCAAACCCGCTCGTTGACGGTTATGAACAAAGCTCCGCTGGCAACGCGGAGTTTCGACAATCTGCCGGCGCAGGTGTCTTACGAACAGTTTTGCCCCAGCGTTGGCGATCAGGGAAAACAGGAAACATCGGTGGCGTTTGCCACAGCCTATTATCTCCGTACCATTATGGACGGTCAGGAACAGAATAGAACGCAAAAAAAGCAAATTGACCAGGCGCGGTTCTCGCCCACGTTTGTGTACGACAAAATTCGTGACCCGAAAGATATCAATTGCCAGGGTGGAGGCACGATTGAGGAAGCACTGGACGTTCTGAAAAACAATGGCGTGCCGCGTCTGGTTAGTTTGGCCTATCCACTTTGTAATCAGTCTATTGCCCCGGCTATTTTAAAAGAGGCTACTGCATTTCGTATCGGCGATTATCAGCAGTTATTTACTGAAAAAACAGCCGCCGACCAGAAAGTACAGTCGGTCAGGAAAGCACTGGCCGAAGGAAATCCGGTGGTGGCGGGC
>JANXVQ010000526.1 GCA_025351545.1 Spirosoma sp. | reverse complement strand
TAGTGTCCACATGGGTTCTAATTGCTCATCGGTAGCGTGGCTGAGCGATGATTCTCCATCGGCAAGTGAACGCTCAAACAGTTCCATCAATTCGGCTGTAGTACTAACATTCGTTGGGGTATACGGATTGGCTGAAAAGTCAAGTTCATCAGTTTTTAGGGCCATTGTGATCCAAGTTGGCAACTCCGCAATATGGGTTGTCAACCGATTGATCGTCATGCTTTTAGGATGCGGCTGCCAATCATACTTGTCATTGGGCACCCGTTCGAGCATTTTACGAGTTGTTTGGGCTTCCTGTTGCATCTCCTTTAATAATATCTGAATCAGTGACATAGCGAATAAATTTGGTTGATGTCACAAAGTAAACGTCATCCGCTGACAGCCCTATGTCAGTAGGGTTTTACAAAATTCATTGATTTTAGTTCCATTGGTAAATCGATCAAATTCCTCGTTACTCACCTGGTTTAAATCGGTCGGGAATAGGTCTACTGTTAAACCAAATCGCTTCATAGTAGTCTGAGAGTAAACAATAGCTTGAAAAAGTAAGTTGATTGTGAAGACAATAAGTATAATACTCACCAAAAAATGACGCTATGAAAACGAATCGTAATACGGCCATACTGATACTAGTAACTAGTATACTTGGCCAGTCGGTAATAACTCATGCACAATCATGGGGATCTCAAACCAAAGGAGCTGTTATCGGTGCGGGTACTGGTGCGGCTGTTGGTGCCATCATAAATAAGCGTAACCGGGCCGTAGGTGCTGTTGTGGGTGGCGTATTAGGCGGAGCAGGCGGCTATGCCATTGGTAAGCAGGGCAAAAAGCGTTGGAGTCCTCAGGCTAAAGGCACAGCCATTGGTGCTGGCGTTGGTGGCGCGGCTGGTGCCATCATCAATAAACGAAATCGGGTAGTAGGCGGAATAATTGGTGGTGTAGCAGGTGGCGCGGCTGGTTATGCGATCGGCAAGCACAAAGACAACAAGAATAAAGAAGCGGCCCGCATTGCGGCTGCCAACCGGGCCGAAGCCGAACGGGAAGCCGCTGCCAGAGCCGCCGAACAAGCTAGAGAAGCTGATAGGAAAACCGGTATAGCATCCGTTCCTGCTAAATCCAAACCAGCGAATACGGTTCAATCGGTCGCTCTGCTCGCGGCCAAGCCAGCTACGGCTGCCCACATGATGAACGCAGGTTATCTGCAGAATGAATCTTTCGGCGATCCGTCGGCTCCTTACGGCACATCTGAATACCGACGAAAAAGCTGGTAGTCAAGCTCATTGTGTTTTTTTATTCATCTGGTGATCTTCACGACGAAGATCACCAGATGAATAATATTTTATTTCTCTCACCATTTTAAAATTTACGTTATGAAATATTTCCTCGAAATAATACTCATTTCAGTGCTCTTTACGGCTTGTTCATCATCTGGCGAGACCGTCAATATTCAGGATCTTAACCGGCAATTCATTGATGCGTGGAATAATAAAAACGCCGATAAAATAACCGCTCTTCTGGCCGAAGATGTTGATTTTCTTCAGGGAAACGCCCATTATAAAGGAAAATCGGATGTGCTTGAAAAATGGGTGAAGACAACGCTGCCAACGTTGGCGAACTTAAAAACCAACGTTATCAGCTCGGCTACCGATACACATACGGCTTATGAAGCTGGTACATTTGCCGTTGATGTCTTGACCGATCTTCCTAATCAGCCTCGCGCTTTTGGCGAAGGAAATTTTATTCTCCTCTGGAAAAAAGGAGACGACGGGGCCTGGAAACTTAGCTATGCTCAATTAGAAGATTTGCCGGTACAGGCTAAAAATTAGGGGCTTTCATCTTTCTGCCCCGTTTTATCAGTTCGTTAAGTAATTTTGCTCAATTGCTTAAAATCAGGTGTTGCGTAACATCAATCAAACTATATTTAAGCCATTAAGGTAACCTTTACGCATAATTCTTCGACGTATTTTTAGGGTGAATGGCAAATTCATGCTGTTACTTCAGAGCAAAGTTGACCATGAGAATCAGCACGGATACGTCGATAAGTGGGCCAGCCAAAGCGGCAAAGGCAGCACCGGAATTGACACCGAATACAGATTCGGCAACGGCTATTCCCAACTCGAAATTATTAGCGGCAGCGGTGAAGACCAACGAAGTTGATTTTGCGTAATTGGCTTCGGCGCGTTTCGACGGATAGAAAGTCGAAAAAAATATGATGGTAAAGTAGATCGTCAGCAGGATATCAATATGAACAACATCGAACGAAATGGAAACGATGAGTTGCTCTTTCAGGCTAAACATCACCACGGTGTTAAATAGCAAAGCAATAAGCGTTACGGGACTTGCCGCAGGCAAAACGTTTGCTCATACCATTAATGGCTTTTCAGTCACGTGAGAATAATTCGGAAAAACAAGCCCGCCAGATCATGACAATTGCTGAAGCCGGACACAGATTGCTGAACTGCTTGGTCTGTTGTATAACTGTCGGTACTTGACTCCGGTCGACTGCCTGAAAGCCATAACGCTCGAAATAGCGGTTTGCCGATGTGGTAATTAAATGCAATTCGTCCAGCCTGTTAGCTTTTGCCATCTCCAGCAATCGCCCAACCAGTTGTTCGCCTATTTTCTTGCCCTGATAGTGAGAATCAACCGCCAATGAGCGCAGCAAAGCCACCGAGCCAAAGCGCTCCAAACCTGCCACCCCAACATAAATATCCTGCTGTTTGGCAATTATAAAATCGGGAAGGTCAGGCCGCAAATCGTCGGTTAATAACTTGCCTTGTTGCAACAAAGAAATAACGGCTTCTATATCGGCTGCGTGGGCGTTTTCGATACGGATGTTCATGATTTATGGCCGACAGATTAACTTTCGGATAAATGGGAGTCGATGAATTCCTGGCTGTAAACTTTAATAAGATCCCGCACCCGACGGAAAGAAGTCAGTTTATCTTCGGCCGGGCTATCCGGTGTCTCAGGGTGACCTGGATCAGGGAAACTCTGATGAAACTTTTCCCCAACCGAGGGGAAAAATGGGCATTGCTCGCGGGCATTGTCGCAAACCGTAATGACATAATCGAACGGGATATGCACGTACTCATCGGCATGATTGGACGTGTGGTGGGAAATGTCGATACCGTCTTCGGCCATTACCTGAACGGCGAGCGGGTTTACGCCTTTAGGATCAACACCAGCGCTGTAAACCTCTACCCGAGCGCCGTGGTCCGACATATCGTGGTCCGATATATCGGCAAAGTGTTGGAGGTAGCCCTGAGCCAATTGAGAGCGGGCTGAATTGCCCGTGCAAAGCACTAAGATTTTCTTCATGAGATGATTGATATTGAGTTGATTATGTTTAGCAGCAACCCGATTCGGGCGTGCAGATTGATGCATCGGTTCCAACAAGTTCGATGAGTTCGAGTTTCCGTTTGGCCGGTTGACGGGCAGGGCTGCAACATACGTCACCTTCAGAAGTGGTTTCGCAACTCTGGCCTCTGGTGAGCGCTTTGCATTGGGTGAAATCGGGTGTAAGGTTCACCGTGAATATTTCGGTATCAGTAATCAATTCACCAGGATACATTTGTCGGGTATCGAATCGGGAATTGCCGAACTCGATCTTGACCGTCGCCAGCGGATTTAAGGGCAACGATTTTTCAACCAGATTAATGATTGACAGGGCTTTGCTGACTTTCATAGAACGGTTAATTCCCTGTTCCCCAGGTTCCCAAAGCTGAATGATAATCTCGGTCCAGCTATTCATTTTTCCGCCACAATCGACTGATACAATGGGCGCTTGTTTGATTTCGGTAATATGGAACGATGGCTCAACAAATTGGCCTTCTGCATACTGAAATTGCAAATATTTATCGGGGTTCCGGATCAGGACGCTTTTGAACGACCGCCAGTTCATCGGCTTGGATTGATTCGACATAGCTATAAATTTATTATTGTAATATTGCGATTAATTTATTCAAAAAAATTCCTGTCGATCTATGAACAGCAGGATACAGAAACGAACGGCATTAATAGGCTACCAAACGCCAGTTCGGCCTCTTGCTACCAACACACACGGGGCGGGTTAATTTCACCCTGAATGATACCGGATGCGCTTCAACTCCTTTAGATGTTTGCTGCGAAACAGTTGCCTGCGCCAGATTCGGTTCATTTACAAGATCACCGCATACGCAGGCTTTCTTCTCGATCAGTAGCTGAAAAACGGGGACCTGCGCGGGATGGGCAAATGCCTTTGCCAAATTGGCAATGCGATTTTGCTTGTCTGTGAAGATTTCTGTTTTCATCAGTTCCATACTACAAAAGTAGGTAAAATTTTGTTAATTGTAATATTGCGATAGATATTTATTTCGCCTTGGCTACTTTATATTTAAATAAAAAAATTGCTATGTATAAGTGCTAATTACTGGTCGTCTTAAACTTGGGAAAGTTGCTGAAACGTACTCTACTTGCGTAGGTGTCAGGGATATTAGCCTTTACTCGTTTTGACGTAATAAAAACACTCATGCTAAAATATGGACTGATTTTGCCGGAATTCTATTGTGGCTATGCTCCGAAAATCCCGTACCGGAAGTCCTTATATTCCCCTAACATCAGCTAGGACGGTATTTTTTCCGGGTACGGATGGCGGTGCACAATGGGGTGGTTCGGCTACCGACCCCGACGGTATTATTTATATTCCAGGCAAGCAAAATCCCTGTCATTCGTCCCTGGTGAAACGCGAGCAGCCTGCCGAAAACGGGTCCGTAACGGGAGCCCAACTCTATAGTTTGTGTTGTGCTTCCTGTCATGGGACCGACCGCCGGGTAAACCACGACGGGTCATATCCGTCACTATTGGCGATTGATAAGCGATTATCGGTTGATGCGGTTAATCAGGTGTTGCTGCATTCGACATAAGCCAGAAGATTTCCTGACAGGATTTCTAAGCGGGAAAGACAAGGAAGCATATGGGCGGCCTGCTGGTGTAGCGATACTCCCCGATGGGTCGATGCTTGTCGCTGATGATGTTTCCGGGCGAATATGGCAAGTTGCCCCTACTAAATAAACAGGGTATTTGTAACAAAAAAGGGATAGTTACTAACAGAGCAACTATCCCTTTTTTGTTACAAATACTGTACTCTAAAATTGGTACAACACCCGTACCCGCAGGCCAATAGTTGTACGGTTCTGCCAGTTTGGGTCATACTCAGATTGCGT
>JANXVQ010000525.1 GCA_025351545.1 Spirosoma sp. | reverse complement strand
GCCAGTTAGAAAAGCCGCACATTGTTGCTGAACCGGACATAACAAGCAATCAGGTGCAACAGGTGTGCAGTGAATCGCGCCAAACTCCATAATGGCCTGATTGTATGTGGCCGGGTCGTTGGCCGATTGTATAAGCCGCATAGCCACAGCAGCAAACGTTTTCTTGGCAGTTGTTGTGGTAATGTCTTCTGCTATTCCAAACACACGCGCCAACACCCGATATACGTTACCATCAACAACGGGTACTCGTTCTCCAAACGAAAAAGAAGCTATGGCTGCGGCAGTATAAGTTCCTATACCCTTCATTTTCAATAGGTCATGATAGGTATTCGGAAACTTACCTGCCAGTTTATCAGTTACATAACGAGCAGTCTGATGAAGGTTCCGGGCGCGGGAATAATACCCCAGCCCTTGCCAAAGGCGGAGTAGCTCCCGTTCGTCGGCATGAGCCATGTCAGCCACGGTCGGGTAGGTAACTATAAACCGTTCGTAATACGGTTTTCCTTGCGCCACACGAGTTTGCTGGAGAATTATTTCTGACAGCCAAATGCGATAAGGATCGCGAGTATGACGCCAGGGCAAGTCACGTTTATTATGCTCATACCAGCGTTCAAGTATGGGAGCAAAGTGCGTTTCGATACCGTTAGAGTCTGATTGCCAATTCAAAATAAAAATAAAAAAGAGTCGTTAAAAGGAAAAACAGACGTTCGGGGTTTTATAGTTTATGGGAAACCCCTACCTTTGTGCTCCCATTTTTGAGACCCCATTTTTCAACAATACAGTAAACGTTAAAGTTTAAGAAGTCGTGACGAAAGCAGATGTAATTGCCGAGATCTCCGATAAGACCGGAATTGACAAGGCAGAAGTGACAAACACACTGGAAACTTTCTTTTCAGTAGTTAAGGACTCGCTGGCCGAGGGAGAAAACATTTATGTGAGAGGGTTCGGCAGCTTCATCAATAAGAAAAGAGCGAAGAAAGTGGCCCGGAATATCTCCAAAAATACCGCGATGGTAATTGACGAGCACTTTATTCCGAGCTTTAAACCCGCCAAAGTATTTGTTGAGCAGGTGAAAACCAGCGACAAGGCTAAAGTAACAGCTGAGTAAGACAAATAGCTTAAAAAAAGCAGATCCGGGCGTTTGCATCGTGATGATTATCCCCTATGAATAAATCCGTATTGTTTGTTATTGTATTGGCTGCGGCCCTAACGGTCGGGTTATATACTCGCCCAAAGGTGGTTGTACGAAATGAAGACAAACAACTTGGTGCATCTACAACGGGAGGAGGACACGCGATGCAAGCGCCCACAACTGTTAAAGCTGGTACTAACTCGCCAAACGCAGGAGCAATTGGGAAGGAGAGCCCGGAGATTCATGAAAAGCCCCTGTCGCCTGAGCAGCAAAAGCGAGTAAAAACGCTCGAAACTGAATTTTCTTCGGCAAATTCTGCTCAGAAAGGAGCTGTGGGCGAGAAGATAATTGGGTTCTTTCATGAAGCTACCCGCTACGATAGTGCAGCGCATTATGCTGAATTACTGGCAGTAGCTCAACCTACCGAGCGAAATTTGTTGCGGGCAGGAGATGAGTATTTCGAAGCCTACACGTTTGCTGTTAATGATAAAAAGACGGTAGCGTTAGGTGAGAAAACTCGTAAGTTTTATCAGCAGGCTCTAGCTAAAAACCCGAATTTATTATCGGCCAAGGCCAACATGGCCATGACCTATGTTAATACCGACACGCCAATGCAGGGAATCATGCTATTGCGCGAGGTATTGAAACAGGAACCGACCAATGAATTAGCCCTATTTAATCTGGGGCTGCTATCCATGCGATCCAATCAATATGGGCGGGCAATCGAGCGATTCCGGCAAATTCTGGTGAACAACCCAACGAGCCGTAAAGCGCAATTCTACCTTGGTGTTAGCTTAGCCGAAGCAGGTCAAAAAGCGGAAGCAAAGCAAGTACTGGCACAGGTAAAACAGACAGAGAAAGACCCGCAAATTCTGGCCGCTGTTCGTGAATATGAGGAGCGGCTAAAATGAGGAATGCAGTAAGAAGTTGTGTAGGCGGTTGTTCCGGCCAAAACTCACAATCTCAACTATAAAATTTTACAAATTTTGGGCTAACCGGGTGGTTAGCCGACACCTATTTTCAACCATTAAACAGAGTTAAACTATGCCTTGCGGTAAGAAACGAAAACGGCACAAGATTGCCACTCACAAGCGGAAGAAACGGCTAAGAAAAAATCGGCACAAGAAGAAATAGATAGCAGTAGGTAGTTGACAGTTAGTCATTTACTGATGTCTGCCTATTACCTACTTGTTTTGGAAGCCTCGGCCGGTCTGCAAAGTCCGAACGTGGCTTCTTTCTTTTTATATAGCCATTCTAACCGTACATTCATCTTGTGAGTAATGAATTAGTTATCAGTTCGACTCAGAAAGGTGATCGGATTGCACTCTTGCAAAACAAGAGATTGCTGGAGTATCACGAAGAAGAGTTAGACAGCAGTTTCACCGTTGGCGATCTATACTTAGGAACAGTCAAAAAACTATCATCAGGGCTCAACGCTGCTTTTGTCGATGTTGGGCATGAAAAAGATGGTTTTTTGCACTACCAGGACTTGGGGCCGAATATCAATTCGCTCAACAAGCTTGTTAAAGACGTAATCGCCAAGCGCGTCACTACCGGGCGGCTCAACGATAATCAGTTGGAGCCAGTTATCGATAAAATTGGGAAAATCGACAAGGTACTGACGAAAAACGCTCCCATCCTGGTTCAGGTAGTCAAAGAACCTATCTCAACCAAAGGTCCACGCCTTTCCTGCGACATTTCTATTGCGGGACGTTATTTAGTCCTTGTACCATTTTCAGATGGTGTTAACCTATCTAAAAAAATTACCGATCGCACCGAGCGCTCACGATTAATGCGGCTGATGTCGTCGCTAAAACCCAAAAACTTTGGCGTAATTGTTCGGACCGTTGCCCAGGATAAAGACGTTGAAGAACTTGATCGTGACTTGCAAAACTCACTTGCGAAGTGGGAACAGGCCATAAAATCCCTTTCCGATGCCAAACCCCGTGACAGGGTGTTGGGCGAAATGAACCGGGCATCGTCTATTTTGCGTGATATGCTCAATGAGTCATTTGAGAGCATTACGGTTGATACTCGTGAGTCATTTGACGAAATCAGGGACTATATCCATACAATCGCACCCGACAAAGAAAAAATCATTAAGCTACACACGGGCAAAATAAAGGTTTTTGAAGCGTTAGGACTGGAAAAACAACTTAAGTCGTTATTTGGGCGGTCGGTAAGTTTGCCTGGCGGTGGTTATCTGATTATTGAGCATACCGAAGCGCTGCATGTTATCGATGTGAACAGTGGTAATAAATCAAATTCAGAAGAAGACCAGGAAGCAACCGCCATTAGTGTTAATCGTGAGGCCGCCAAAGAGATAGCCCGGCAACTTCGATTACGCGACATGGGTGGCATCATCGTCGTGGATTTCATTGACATGAAGAAAGCAGATAATAAAAAACTTCTGCAAGACATTATGCGCGATGAAATGAAACCCGAACGGTCGAAGTTTACGATTCTTCCATTAACGAAGTTTGGCCTGATGCAGATCACGCGCCAGCGCGTTCGGCCAGAAATGAACATTGTTACCCGCGAAGTCTGTCCAACTTGTGGCGGCACGGGTACAATTCAAGCCAGCGTTCTGGTAACGGATGTAATCGAAAATAATCTGGATTACATGCTGACGAAGCAAAATGAACATGGCATTTCGATCTCGATGAATCCGTTTCTGTATGCCTATTATACCAAAGGCATCATTTCAAAACAGGTGCAATGGTATTGGAAATACAGAACATGGGTTAAAATCGTAAAAGACACTTCATTAGGCATTGTCAATTTCAAATTTATCAACAAGTCTGGTGAAGAAATCGAAGTGAGTTGATAGAAGAGCTGATGCATTTGCATCTGATGACATTTCGAATAGAATCGAAAATGACCAACACGTTCTTGTTCATAGAGAGCTAAGATGATCAGATGAAGTGCCTAGAAAACAATATGGGATTACATTAGCCTAATATCTCCTTCCCTATTTACTCGGCTGAGGATTGCTTCAGACCAGAGTTGAGCCTTCTGATCAGCAGATCGATAGAGACACGCTTTTAACAAGGTCAGAAAGACATCACTGTCAAGTAGATGGACAATCGGCTGAAATGATTCGGTAAAGACTGGTGGACATGGAATACACAGAGCATTGAACGAAGCATCTTCATGTTGTTTTCGACGTTTGATCACATACTCTTCCGACTATAGAATAAGGACCAACAACGCTCTAAGATCTTCGTCGCGTTCTCAATCTTACCTTGCATTGATCAGCTTTGGTGTAATGATAGTAGAATGGGTTGTAGTCTGTCAATCGATTCACTTTCAATTCATAGTTTCCTTTCGTTGCACTGCCGCGCCTGAACACAAAGCTGTGAGTCAACC
>JANXVQ010000515.1 GCA_025351545.1 Spirosoma sp. | reverse complement strand
CTCGATCCAGCTTATCAACAATGCCAATAACATTCTGGAATCAACATCGCTAACGTTTACACTAACCAGCGTACAGCCCAGTACGTTGCAGGTTGGCTTTGGCCAAAACAACATTGTAGGCAAGTCGATGACCTTTATCATACAGGACGACTGCCTGTTGGGTGGATTGTATACGGGCACTGGCCGAATTGGAACGCGAACGGCTTCGGTTCCGAATGTTCAAATAACCAGTACCGATTGTAAGCAGTATCTACTGAGTAACTGGAATATAGGTTTTTTCTCAATTGCTGCGATTAAACCAACACTAACCTTTGTTGACAATGGCGATAACTCGCTCACCGTTCCAACGCAGGGCAACACGAATCTTGGCTCAACCGATACAGTTAAGGGTAGTGGTGCCTGGAATCCTCGTGACCGTAAGATCACACTGAATCTTCAGTTTAAGCTCGCGCTCAGTGCTACTAAAGATACCACGTTAAGTTACACACAAACATATACTCCACAGTAAAGTATCAACCACATTAACGATCTGATTTTATGCGACATTTTATACGCTTATTGTTGATTCCAGGTGTAGTTGGTTGGTTGTTAGGCGGTTGTTCCGAGAAAATCGAGCCTAAGCCTACTACCTATAGCCAGTTGCTGACCGGCACAGAAAAGAAAACCTGGAAAATGGTGTCCCTACAGCTTATTGACGATGGAAATGCCTCATCTGTAATTCCTGTTGCCCAGTTGAATGATTGTAGTACCGACGATGTACTTACATTCTATGCCGATGCTGAACATAAGTTTGAAGCCAGCCAAAATACAAATATATGTTATCCGAAGGAGCCGGATATTTACGTAACTGATGACTGGACGTTGGTTAATGCAACAGCTTCCCTGACGTTTTATATCCCATTTTTTGATGGGAAATATCTCTCGACGGTCAAAAACCTGACCGCCAACGTATTGACCATTGAATTGTACTTTGGCGGTATAAACGCCAGCTACCGTGTAACATTTAATTCGACTACTACCAAATAGGCGTATGTTCCGACTATTACTCAGCTTGTTTCTGGTTGCTTTTCTGAATCAGACGTTGTTTGCTCAGGCGCCCATCCGAAAAGTAGAGCAGCAATGTGCTACTATGGAGATGGATAGTTTGCTGCGGGCTAAATACCCGCAGTTGGGAACGCTTAATGAGTTTGAGCGTGACTTACAGGTTAAGATGCTCGACCTGAAAAAGAAGATGCAGGCGGGTCGGTTAGCGGCTACCGTCATAACCATTCCCATTGTTGTGCACATTGTTCATAACGGTGAAGCGGTTGGTACAGGAAGAAACATTAGTCAGGCGCAGGTACGGTCTCAACTCGCCACATTGAATGAAGATTATCGCCGAAAGCTTAGCACGCGGGGTTATAATGAAAGTCCGGTTGGTGCCGATATTGAAATCGAGTTTTGTCTGGCAGTGGTTAATCCGCAGGGACAAACGATGGCTGAGCCCGGTATTGACCGGTACAATGGCAACCGGGCTAACTGGGGGCGCGACGACATTGAAGGCGTTTTGAAGCCAAGTACCTACTGGAATCCTGATAAATATTATAATATATGGGTGACTCAGTTGAACGAACCACTTGCTGGTGGTGGACAATTGCTAGGCTACGCTCAATTTCCAAGCCAGTCAAATTTGCCGGGTATACCATCTGATGGACCTGCCAGTACCGATGGAGTAGTTGTTGATTATCAGTCATTTGGTAATGCCGAGAAAGGGAACTTTCCAACGATGCGATCTACCTACAATCTGGGCCGGACCCTTAGTCACGAAACGGGGCACTGGCTTGGCTTACGGCACATTTGGGGCGATGCAAACTGTGGCGACGACTTTTGTGGCGATACACCCCCTCAGGCATCGGCCAGCAGCGGATGCCCGGTGGGTCGGGTTAGTTGCGGATCAACGAACATGGTGCAGAACTATATGGATTACTCCAATGACGCCTGCATGAATATTTTTACGATCAATCAGAAAGACCGTATCCGGGCTGTTATGGCAAATAGCCCGCGCCGGAGCAGCTTACTGAACTCGAATGTCTGTGGTACACAAGTGGCTACCCGTCCGCAGTCAGACTTTCGGTCCGACAATCGACAGGTTTTATTAGGTGGTCAGGTTAAGTTCAATGATTTATCGGGTGGATTTCCAACCAAGTGGGAGTGGACATTTGAGGGCGGCACACCCGCGACATCGACAGACCAAAATCCAACGGTTACCTATACCCAACCGGGTAAGTTTAAAGTAACGCTGGTAACATACAATGCTATTGGCCAGTCGGACCCACTGGTTCGTGTCGAATACATTGAAGTATTAAACGCTGGTCTTTGTAACGACATCACCAATTTCAACGGAACGCCCACCGTGTTGCGGGAGGTAAACGGAACGGGTTATCTGGCTGGACGAAACAGCCATAAAACGCAGGCTGTTTCCGAATTTTTCGCCAACAAGTTAGGCTATTCAAATCTGGCCGGGGCTTCATTGCAGTTCGGTGTAGCTAAAGCCGCCAGAGGGGCAACTACTGAATCGGTGGTTACGGTTACAGTTTGGAACGGTCGTGGTTTCCAGAACGGCCCCGGTGCTATTCTGACCCAGAAAGACGTTCCCCTGCGCGTTATCCTCGCCGACGTAGCCGCCAACCGACCTACAAACATCACCTTCGACCGGAACGTGCCGCTTAGCAGCTTGCCATTTCATATTGGTATCACACTGCCCTACGCAACGGGCGATACGGT
>JANXVQ010000514.1 GCA_025351545.1 Spirosoma sp. | reverse complement strand
GTTGCCATTTGTTCAGGATTCGACCAGTGCGTTGTCGTTTTCCTTTCAGTCGATACTTATTGACGCCGACTGGCTGGCCCGGCACCAGAAATATATTGACCTGCTCCATCCGCTCCAGTTATATTTTCCAACGGGCAGTACGGAATATATCCCCACGCCCGACAACGAACGGTTTGCCAGCGAAGCAATTGCTTATCTTCGCACCCACCGACGGGAACATCTGGTTATTACCGGTCATACAGATAGTGTAGGAACGGCAGTGCGGAACCTGCAACTATCAAAATTTCGGGCTATGGCCGTCCGGGATAAATTAATGCAACAGGGCGCTGTTAAAAAGTGGTTCCGGATTGTTGCCAGGGGTGATAAAGCACCCATTGCTTCTAATACGCTGCCGGAAGGCCGCGAAGCCAACCGGCGGGTAACATTGCTTGTAGAACGACGGTAGCATGTTTGAACTGAATCCGTTTCACCTCGAAGAGGCCAGTCTGCTGCACTTCCTGATGCTTCAGGGAACGGCCGTGCTGGCTTATTTTATTTTCCGGGAACGCTTCAATCGCCGGTTAACCCAGTTGACCGATAAGGTGCGAATTTTGCAGGATACCCTTGACATTGAGCAGATTATAGAACTGGAAGCCGAAGAAGTATTCGCCACGGTGCCAGGTCGGGATGATTTGAAAGAACTGGCCGGTGTTAACCCGAAGGCCGAAGCCATTCTGAACAGTATCGGTATTTTTCGATTTGCGCAGCTGGCTCAAACACCCGTCACCACCGTTCGGCGGGTACTGGCCGAGCATGGACCGCTACTCCACACGTACGATCCGACTACCTGGCCGAATCAGGCTCATCTGGCTTCCGAAGGTCGTTGGGACGAACTCCGCAGCTGGCAGGAACAGATGCATAAGGGTCAATCCATAGACGTTAACCACCTTCTTTTGCCATGAATCCATTAAACCCCTGGGTGGCGTTAACTGAAATTCTGCTTCTGCTGGGCCTTGCCTTCGGCTTGGGCTGGTTCATTGCCTATAGCCAGTACCGCAAACGGACACAGGCACGGATAGAAGCCATCCATAAGCTTCAGAACGAGTTGAAAAATTTACCAAAATGAAAAAATGAGCGATGTAACAATTGCCGAATTCTTTGCTATTACGGCCAATGCTACAGCATTACAATCTGAATTAGATTGGTTAGCAACAGTCATTTCGGCTCGTTTTCAGCTTTACTTTGATCAGGAGGGTCCATATACTACTGTTGAGGAAATTGATGAACCTGATTTAACCGGGGGGGATTCTGCCTATGCCCGATTAGTTCGTGAACATAGCCTGGATAATTACGAGCGACTGATGCTGATTATGACACTCGCCCCGCACATCCGTCCTCAGGTGCTCGATTTTTTTTATACCCGCAACAGCACATACGACCGGCAGTTCACCGAGTTTGGCGGTATTCGGGACAATAACCGGGGTGGTTTTTTACCAACTATCGAAACGCTGTTGTTTCTACTGGCCGGTGATGATCTGACTCGTCGCATCAGATTGCAAACGCATCTGTTTCATGAATCGCTGCTTACGCAGTTAAATATTGTTCTGGTTGGTCCGGCAGGGCCTAACGAACCCGAGACCTGCGGATCAGTGACTATATCGGACGAATACCGGGCGCTGCTCACCACGGGCGAAAGTAACCGACCGGATTATAGCACCGATTTTCCGGCCAGTCGGGTAACAACAAATCTAGACTGGGATGATCTGATAATAGACTTTCAGATTATGGAAGAAGTGCAGGAAATTAAAACCTGGATTGACAATTCTGACTCTATTTTACAAAATCCTCAGTTGAAAAAGTACCTTAAGCCGGGTTATCGCGCCCTGTTTTATGGTCCTCCGGGCACAGGTAAAACCCTGACAGCTGGTCTGTTAGGAAAATCGACGGGCCTGGATGTGTATCGAATCGACCTATCCATGATTGTTTCCAAGTATATTGGCGAAACCGAAAAGAACCTGAGTCGGGTGTTCGATTTAGCCGAACGCCGACGCTGGATTCTATTTTTCGACGAAGCCGACGCGCTATTTAGTAAACGAACCGAAACCACGTCGTCCAACGACCGGCACGCCAACCAGGAAGTGGCTTTCCTGCTGCAGCGGATGGAGAATTTCCCCGGCGTCATTGTGCTGGCTACCAACCTGAAAGATAATATTGATGAAGCCTTTGCCCGCCGGTTTCAATCCATGATTTATTTCCCCGCGCCCAATGTCTCCAAACGGGCGCAACTGTGGCGACAGGCCTTTACAGGATCGGTGGAGGTTGATGCCAAAGTTGATTTCGACAAGCTGGCCGAGCGCTTCGCCATCACCGGGGCCATCATCATGAACGTCTTACGCTCCTGCGTCATGATTGCCGTGAAGCGACAACGACCTGTTAGCCAGGATGACATTATAACCAGCCTTAAGCGGGAGCTTCATAAAGAAGGAAAAACACTGGAAGAAATCGAGAAGCAGACGTTGCGGAGGTAAGTTAAAAACTGAGATCTTAGCTTATGTAGTGCACTATTCTTGATTAATATAGATTGAGGTAATTGGATGATTTAGCCATAGTCATTTTAAGCAACTGTTGGCGAATACCCCATGAGTTTAATGCTAAGTTCCTACAATACGGACCCACGTACGGAAAAACGCACGTTTTTCTCCCTCATCTCGCTTGGGAGGTACATCATTACCCGTTAAGCGCATACTCATTCGTCGTTGCACTACGGGGCCTCCTTCTTTTTTTACCGGCTTCTTAACCGTTTGCCTTTCAGTTGTAAATCTTGGAATCGAAGCATGACCGAACTGGTCATATCCCCCCGTCTCGATTAGTTGATTGATTTCCAAATCCGGAAGATTTGGAAATAATTTTTTGAGATCATGTCTATTGTACTTAGTAGTTGGAAGAGCACTCATTATCTCTAACCAACCAACCGCGTCATCTGTATATTTTTTATCTAAATCTGAGAAGTAAGACTGAACGTTGTAAAGTGTATAGAATAAGCCTCTTTTACCATACTCATCGCATTTATTCTTAATATCTTTATAGGCTTCAGCAATTTGCTTGGAGGTAACCGTGCGGTGTCCTATTACGGGTGTCATATGGTGTATGCCCTCATCAACAAAGGCGACAACACCGTATTCATAGTTAATGTCTTTTGTTTCAATTAGTATCTCTCCTTCCTTGGTGAGGTTTGTATTCGAGTTTCTAGCCACCTGCAAATCTTCGAGAAACTTAGCTGGCATAAGTCTTTTAAGGCGCTCTTGGTCTTGATCATCGCTATGAGGGCTAACAATGAATTCAGGTCCTGCTATTTCCTTATTATTCAAGTAATTGAGATTAACAAACAGTGTTTGCCCTTGAGTATCTTTATGAAAAACTGAATAACTCGGGTTTCTGTCTCTAATATAATGAATCTCAATAACTAATTTGCATTTGTCATTAAGTAAGCCACTCTGCCGTAAATACTCGAGCTGATTAGCTGTTTCCATAG
>JANXVQ010000689.1 GCA_025351545.1 Spirosoma sp. | reverse complement strand
ATAACCCGAACGAATCTATTCCGGGCAGCCGAAGCAGGTGCGCCAGTCGCTAACATGACATCAGCGTACGGTGGAATTCGTTGGGAAACAGGCGTTAGCCGAGCGTTTCAGTACGAAAAAACGCAAAGCCGTATTGGTGGTACGCTTTGGGATAAGCCTATGAATTACATCGAAAACTCTCCGCTCTTCTTCGCAAACCGAATTGAAACACCGTTAATGATGACGCATAACGATGCCGATGGAGCCGTCCCCTGGTATCAGGGTATCGAGATGTTTTCGGCATTGCGCCGATTAAACAAGCCGGTTTGGATGCTGGTCTACAATGGTGAAGGGCACAACCTGACTCAGCGACACAACGCCAAAGACTTAAGCATCAGACTGTACCAGTTCTTTGATTATTACCTTAAAGATGCACCCATGCCGATCTGGATGAAGGAAGGTCGTACAGCAGTCGAGAAAGATCGGGGCGAAATGAAATACGGCCGTACAGATTAAGTTAAAATTATGTGCAATATCTTCCCAAGGAGTTGGGGATTATAAGCAATCACGTCGGACTTGCTTTAATTATTAACCACAGAGGCACAAAGAACACAGAGAAGTAAGTCATTTGCTGCTCTGTGTTCTTTGTGCCTCTGTGGTTAATAATTTTGTTTAAGTAACTAGGATTAGACTGGATCATTTGTAGCCATAAATGATCATTTTACGAACAATCAGTCTGAATCATTCGCATTACTCAACCTTAGTCAAGTCGATCTTAAAAACAAGAATGGAATTGGCAGGAATTCCATTCTGCTCCTGCGAACCATAGGCCAGACTCGGAGGCAGATAAAGAGTGATACTGCCACCGGGTGCAACTAAGGGAATACCCTCTTGCCAGCCAATAACGAGTTGATTCAGGTCGAAATTAACACCAGACCCGTTGTCAAAGGTTTTCCCGTTAGTCAGTTTGCCATTGTAATTGACCGTTACGTTGGAACAAATTGTTGGTTTTACTCCCGAACCAGGGGACTGAATTACATAGTAAAAACCACGTTCATCGGCTGTAGCAGCTATCCCACTGGAATCAATAAATTGTTTCAGGGCGATAACTTCCGTTTCCGGTGCCTTAGTAGTAACCGGGGCAGAAACGCAAGGAGCCTTTTCGGCTTGCTGGCAACTACCAGCGATTAGTGCCCAGGCGAAGAGGGCAAATCCATACTTATTCATTAACAGACGCTTTTCCAGGCAATCTAGCTATTTTTGAAGAAAACAACTTTACCATCGTCATACAACGATTAAAGCGACAAGGCAAAATTACCCTACCCGTTCTCAATCCCGTGTTAAGTAGCTGCCAACGTTTGTTGAGGAGTGGTTGATTATATGAGCCAATTAAGGGGTAGTCTCGACGTACTTATTTCCAGACTGCGCAAACGATTTGCCCAAGATCCAACACGCCGTATTGAAAATGTGCATGGCGTAGGGTTCGTTTTACGGCAGTAATACGCGAAATTTGCAGCTTTACTTATTCACTGCTTGCCTACTCGCGTATGAATTACCGACTTCCTGTTCTTGTACTAACAACTCTTTTTGTTGCTTGCGGGTGTAAAACAGCCAGATTTCCTGCCGGGACTGTCTCAACCACGGCGACTATCACGGAGGAAGAATTTCTAAACTGCTATCCATCAGGCACTTCCCTCAATGGCCAGACGGTTTGGTGCGAAGCATCGGCGGTGGTGTATGATGGCAAAAATCTCTTTTTCGCCAATGATAAAGACATGCCGTCGGGGCTTAGTCCGGTATTTACTAAAACACCCGCTACACTGGGGGATTCAACCAGAACCCCAACCTATCTAACACAGGCAGCCTTTTCGGCAGGTCGGAAATACGAAGATTTTGCCCAAACACCCGACAGACGCTTCGTCTTTTTATCGACCGGATTTGACCGTGTGAAACCCGGAAGCCATGACTGGGACGGTTATAACACCATTCTTTACTGGCGTAGTGGCGACGAGCAAAATCCATACGTTCTCGCTCCCGACGACACCAGCCGCACCTCAATGGCTTACCGCCAGCGAATTGCTCAGGTTTTGGCAACCACCGAATTTCCGGGAGCTATTCCCTATTTCAAAGTTGAAGGATTAGCCGCTACAGATAAACAGTTGTTGTTCGGCATTCGGGAGGAGGGCAAATCGTATGAGAGTTTCAAGTACCGGGCAAAGATCATCAGTGTATCGTACCGGATCGAAAAAAGCGCTGGTTCAGAACGCATTCGCCTGGCCGACGATTGGAAGATCATCAATGACTTCGATATAGCCAAAGCCGACTCGACCCTACCTAAGTCGCTGGCTTTGTCAAGTCTGGAATACGACCCATATCGCAGGCAATTCTGGATGTTAACATCGCTGGAGAGTAATGGTGTGCTTGATGCGTATCTCTGGGCAATTACTTCAGACGACTTGTACACCAACAAACCATTTACGCTTGTCCGTACTCCACAAGGTCAACCGCTACATACGCCCGGCCACAAAGCCGAAGACTTAACGCCTTTAGATGCCAATCGGCTTCTGCTTATTAGTGACGATGACCGCACCCGCACAACAATTGGTATACAAACCCGACAGCCCAATCAGGCTGCTTATACCATTATTACTGTATTGAGCCAAAGAAATCGTACGTCCCTAAAATAAACGTAAGAATTCCCGTACCGTGGGTTGCCCCCTGAATCGGCATTAGCTGCACCTTAGTAGCTCCCCGTTTCTGCATGGCGTCGTAGGCATTTTGCGAATTCAGAAAGGACACAATCTCGTCGGCAGTTCCATGATAAAGCCGGGTTGGCGTCCGGGGTTTCCAGTCATGAACATCGTTGTCCTGTATGGCTGCCAGAAAAGTTTTGTCGGTACCGTCATTAACTCCTTTCCTGAAACTATCCGAGAATGCTTGATTTAAGCTGACATTGATGGTAACATCTTTCCCTTGAGCCGTAACCTGCGCAGCATAAGGCTCTTTAAAATAGTAGGACGCTGGATGGTTAAGCCCATAAATTCGGTCGTACGTTAGCAATACCCAGACATATAGCCGATTGATATAGTTGACGCCCGTTGTTTTTTCGTTGATAATTTGCTTCATAAAGGCTGGTTTATCATACGCTCCAGCCCCACAACTCGACGCTACCAAATTGAATTCGGTCCCCGTTTCTTCCTCAATTTTCTTTTGGAAGGCCATAGTCGCGTAACCACCTTCTGAATACCCGGCAATAAACAATCGCTTATCCCAGTTAACTTTTTGATCACTCAGAAAATCGCGGGTAGCCCGCAGCATATCAAGCGATGCGGTAGCCAGGCCGTTCCGTTGTTCGTAGGAATGCGGCAGAGCTTTCGATGCGCCATAACCAATATAATCCGGGGCAGCAATGATATATCCCTGTGAGGCAAATACAGAGCCATAACCATACGCTTCGCTGCTCGTACCGAAATTTGATGGCGCGTCAGTTTCACTTGTAATAGTTGCATGTTGTATGCTAAGCAGAGGTAAAGCCGTTGCCACCACAGGAATTATGAGCGCTCCGGATGCTTTAACGGTCTTACCATCGCTATTCGTTGTTGTATATTCCAGGCGGTACGCTTTAATACCATATCGAATAAAAAACTGAAGTGGAGCACTGGCCCCGCTAAAACGGCTGCGCAATTGGTCTGTCGAATACTCCCCAATCAGCGTGCTGCTGACCAGTGTGCGAGCGGTAACTGGTGTAACCGTGTTTTCGCTGGTAGCTTGCTGGCAACTGGTTGGCATCACCAGCAGCATAACCCCAAAAAGAAACAATGTAATTGTTGATTTAAATAGTAACATCTAGGAAAAGAGAAATGATATGACTGTCATAAATTTAACGTCTATAGCTCATTTTTCGTTTGATTTAGTTTAATAACACAGGAACACAAAAAGGTGTATATGTCTATAAATCAACTACTTATAGACATATAATAGAAAAATAAATCAGGTTAGAGAACTAAATAATCACGAAGATTCAAATTGAACTTTAATAAATCGACCCATCGATAACTCTGATGATTGATAGACTATAGTACCAATTGCATCGGCGGGTCGATTTATCAAAGATTTCTGCTCGAATACTCACATCCGTAGTAACCTGTAATTGGATTTAAACTGAGTTATCCTGTAGGCCCGAATTGTGTGGAACAGGCTCCACAACATTAGGCATCTTACTTCCCGCTTACTCTATAAAACAACTTGGCATTTCAGCTATACAGACTATAGATGAACTTCCCTTTATATCTGATAACTATTTACCTATCAAGTAATTAACAAATCAGATATATTGATTTAATAAGTTCCAGATTAAACTGGTACAGCTTTTGGGCATCTAGTGACATTACCAAATATTCACAACACCATGAATAATCAGTTGAAATCAGCCGGAACGAAATCATTGGCGCTCCTCTTGACTGCCGGAATTTTATCAGGCAGTGTTTTAACAAGTTACAAATCGTCGGCACAGACGTTGAATAAAACCCAAAAAGGCGGTATAGTAGGCGCTAGTGGTGGTGCTGTAATTGGCGGCATGATTGGCCGGACAAAAGGCAATACAGCTTTGGGTGCTATTCTTGGTGCCACCGTTGGTGGGGCCGCCGGAGCCATTATCGGACACCGTATGGATAAGCAGGCGGAAGAAATAAAACGTCGGATGCCAACTGCGCAGGTTGAACGGGTTGGCGAGGGCATAAAAGTTACACTTGGGTCAGATATTTTATTCGATGTCGATTCATACACGCTGAAGTCAGATACAAAACAACAGTTGATCGACTTTGCGAAATCGCTTAACAATTATCAGGATACGGATATTCGGGTTGAAGGTCATGCTGATGCTACGGGATCAGACAAACATAATCTGAAATTATCTAAACAGCGTGCGGATGCAGTAGGCAATTTCCTGAAATCTCAGGGTGTAAAGACCTCGCGAGTTGAGGAAAAAGGTTATGGTGAAGCTCAGCCAATTGCCGACAACACAACAGAAGCCGGTCGTCGAAAAAACCGTCGGGTTGACGTAGCTGTATTTGCTGATAAGAAAATGCAAAATGATGCCAGGAACGGTAAACTGAGCGAATAAATGAATTTTGGCTGGTTGTGAGCAACAGTTTGCAACCAGCCAAAACAAACACAATTCTAATTTAACCGAGTGAATTCGTCAACAATGGAAAATCTGAAGAAAGGGGATGACGTAACGTGGAACTACGGAAAAAGCAAAGCAAAAGGTACTATTGACGAAGTTCATAAAGACGATGTTGAACGGACTGTTCAAGGTACTACAGTTAAACGAAAAGGCTCTTCCAGTGAGCCTGTACTGGTTATAAAACAAGGCAAAAAGTCAATTATAAAGTCTGCCAGCGAGGTTAAGAAGCAAAGGAAATAGACAAATCGGGAGACTTGGTTTATTGAAAATCAGAACGCAGTTCCTAATGAAAATGGCTCTATCCAGTAAAAAAGTAAATAATTATTGAATTATATTAAACATTTAGGTTGCACTTTCTGATTTACTCAACTATAAAGTTCACTGTTCAAATTAACACCCAACTAGACAGAAAACGTTATGAATGTTAAAGAAACAAGAGGAGAAATCCTTGACCAACTAAGCCGACTCTTAACTCTTAATCACGACGCAGAAAAGGGGTATCAGGAAGCATCGGAAAACGTAAAAGACAACGAATTAAAAAGTCTTTTTCTGGGCCAGTCACGTCAACGGGCAGAGTTCGCGACTGAACTGGATCGCGAAATCCGAACCCTGGGTGGCGAACCGGATAATGGAACCAGCATTACGGCGGATTTGCACCGTGCCTGGATTAATATAAAATCGACATTTACCTCCGACGACGACAAAGCAACCGTACAGGAGTGCCATCGGGGCGATCAGGAGGCCCTTGATACCTACAATACTGTGTTGCAGGAAACTGACTTAGTGGCCAGCACACGTGAACTATTGCTCCGTCAAAAGCAGAGCATCGATTCGGCCAATTCTACGATGGCTCGTTTGGCCTTGGTAGTGTAGTGAATGGTGGGATTGGAAAGCCTACTTCCAATGGGGGTAGGCTTTTTTGTGTTAAAATCAATCGAAAACAATCACTATTCGCAGCACGTTATTCGGAGACAACGCCTATCGAGAATACGCGAATTGTTTCTATCCAACTACGTTATGAGTAAAGAACCTAACTCAAATTTCCTGTCTGAATCTATCCGGTCCAAACCCGGAAAGCCCTATCCACTAGGGGCTACTTATGATGGCGAAGGTGTTAATTTCACACTATTTAGCGAAAATGCTATCGCTGTTCACTTGTGCCTATATGACTCCGCTGACCCCAGTTACGAAACGGTTCGTATTTCATTAATGGAGCGTACAGATCTGGTATGGCACATTTATCTTTACGGCTTACAACCCGGTCAACTGTATGGCTTCCGTGTCGACGGGATCTATGAACCTCAGGCGGGTCATTTTTTTAATCCGAACAAACTTCTGCTCGATCCCTACGCTCGTGCTATTAATACACCAATCACTCACGACGATTCCTGGTTGGGATATGATTACAAAAAGAAAGCATCAAAAAACGCGGATGCGGCTTTAGCCATGAGCCACGAAGATAGTGGCCCAACAATGCCCAAAAGTGTTGTTGTCGATACGACATTCGATTGGGAAGATGACACCGCCCCCGGTACACCGCTGCATCGCTCCGTGATTTATGAAGTACATGTAAAAGGTTTCTCATACCAGCATCCAACCATCGACGAAGCAGTTCGGGGATCGTATGCTGGCCTTGGTACGCCGGAAAGCACCGACTATCTGAAAAAATTAGGGATTACAGCCGTTGAACTGCTACCCGTTCACCAATTTACAGACGAGAGTTATTGGGGCTATAACAGTATTGGGTTCTTTGCGCCACAAAATACGTATTCGTCGTCTGGAATGGCGGGCCAGCAAGTAGTTGAGTTTAAGCAGATGGTCAAAAATCTGCACAAAGCGGGCATTGAAGTGATTTTAGACGTGGTGTATAATCACACCGCCGAAGGAAACCAACTTGGGCCACTGCTTTCGTTCAAGGGAATTGACAATCGGGTGTATTATCATCAGGTTGGCGATAACCCGGAATACTATATGGATTATACGGGTACGGGTAACACCTTCAACCTGAGCCATCCACGTGTTTTGCAATTAGTAATGGATAGCCTGCGCTACTGGGTAGCGGATATGCACGTCGATGGATTCCGCTTCGATTTGGCCTCTGCCCTTATTCGGACTGACGAAGAATTTGGTAACGTTTCGTCATTCCTGGACACCATTGCGCAGGACCCAATTCTGGCCCAGGTGAAGTTGATTGCTGAACCCTGGGACATTCAATCTTACCACGTTGGTCAGTTTCCGGTACGCTGGTCGGAATGGAATGGAAAATTCCGTGATACGCTCCGGTCATTCTGGAAAGGTGAAGACGGTAAAGCTGCCGAAACAGCCACCCGCCTGCTGGGCAGTCCCGATCTTTATAATAATGGTGGCCGTTCTCCAGCCAACAGCATTAATTTAATTACCGCCCATGACGGCTTCACCCTCAATGACTTAGTTAGTTATAATGATAAGCACAACGAGGCTAATGGCGAAGATAACAACGATGGTTCTAACGATAATTTGAGTTGGAACTGCGGAGTTGAGGGACTTACCGATGATGCGGTCATTAACGACTTACGCGAACGTCAGAAACGTAATTTCCTGACAACCATGCTTCTTAGCCAGGGAACGCCCATGCTGGTAATGGGCGATGAGTGTGGCCGAACACAACATGGCAACAATAACGGCTACAATCAGGACAGTGAAATTAGCTGGATGGATTGGTACTGGAACGAGACCCAGCAAGCCCTATATGAGTTTACAAGTCAGCTAACAGCCCTGCGTCATGACATTCCATTGTTGAGTCGACGCCATTTCTTTGGCAACGAACAAGTGGCTTATCTGCGCCCCGACGGTAAAGAAATGACCGAAGATGACTTGAACAATCCAGATACGCATTGCTTAGCCCTCTTCATTGATGGCATGCGCGTGTCAGAACAGAGTGAAGATGGCCAGGACATCGGCGACCGCAACGGTGGACCGGAACAGCTAATCTGGATTTTAAATTCGTATTGGGATGATATCTCGTTTATGCTGCCTACTATTGGTCGTAAAAGCTCATCGTGGGAGATTATCGTAGACACGGCAACTGGCAAGGTTTATCCAGATATGGCCACTGTTAAAGGCGGTCACTCAATTGATATCTCTTCTCGTTCGTCCATGTTATTACGGCTTAAGTAAATCGTTTTAACCCGGTGTCGTGTGACATCAACCATTAAGTAACCGAGTAAAATTTTAACCACAGAGGCACAAAGAACACGGAAAAGGCATTACCTCCGTATTCTTTGTGCCTCTGTGGTT
>JANXVQ010000508.1 GCA_025351545.1 Spirosoma sp. | reverse complement strand
ACTTCAAAAAACTGTTCGTCGTGTTGGGGCGCGTTAACGAACGCTTGCGCCCGAGTAAGGTGATTGCCAACCACATCATCGCGCAGTACGTTGTTCTCCGCTGATATATGCGTCAGCGGTTCAACACCTGTGGTATCAACTTCATTGAGTTGCTCCATCCAGGTCAATACGCCATTCAGACTGTTAAGCAAGTCGATTTCTTCTTCTGGCTTTACTTCCAGCCGAGCCAGATGGGCAATTTTATGCAGGGTTTCCTGATCTACTTTCATAATTATAAAGAGTAAAAGAAGGAAAGAGTGTGTAGATATTACACAGCCAATACCTTCTTTTCTTTCATTAACTCGGTGTCAATAAGTTGATACGTTTGCTGTTTCAGGCGTTCTACGTCATCCTGCGTCATACCAACCGTTTCGATGGGCGGATGAACAATAGCCCGCAGTGGATGCCAGTGGAATCGAACGGGACTCTTGTCCGGCAAAATCTGGTAATTATTTAAAATGGTAACGGGCACTATGGGCACTTGCTGTTGAATAGCCATCGTGAAAGCACCATCTTTGAACGGAACCATCCGGGGCATTTCCGTAGCCCGGATACCTCCTTCCGGAAAAATCATTATACTCCGACCCGATGCCAGCGTCCTAATAGATTTAGCCAGCGAATAAGCCCGACTATTGGGCTGATTACGATCTACCTGCACATGCAATTTAGCGAACATATAGCCCAGCAATGGAATGTGCTTTACATCACTTTTCCCAACAAAAGCGAAATAATTTTTCACGATCAGGCCCATAACGGCTATGTCTAAATACGAGAAGTGGTTCGCACAAAAGACGTATACCTGATTTGGCAAAGGCCGAAATCGATACTCAACCCGAACGGGGATACCGATACCGATAAAGAATAGTGTTCCCCAGATGTAATTGATTTTATGGGCCAGGGGTTTCCATGCCTCACGTTGCAAAAACACAAACTGGATCGGGCATAATAACAGATATAACACTATTAAAAAAATAGCGCACCAGATCGTGTAAAGTAGTCGCATAAGCTCTGTATTTTTTTGACAGGATTAGCTTTGCTGTGGTGTCGGCGGGGCCGCCCGATCGGTTCTTAAACCCAGTATCACGGCAAAGCTAATCCTGTCAAAAAACCTTAATCAATGTTTAAAATGTCGGATGCCCGTTGTGACCATCGCCAGATTATGCTGATCGCAATAATTAATTGAATCTTGATCCCGAATGGAACCGCCAGGCTGCACAACGGCCGTAATACCCGCCAGACCTGCAATTTCGACGCAGTCTGGGAATGGAAAAAACGCATCCGAAGCCATTACCGCTCCGTTCAGGTCGAACCCAAACGAATGAGCTTTGTCAATGGCTTGCCGCAATGCATCTACGCGGGAGGTTTGCCCAACACCACTGGCCAACAGCTGACCTTCTTTTGCCAGGATAATGGTATTTGATTTCGTGTGTTTGCACACCTTAAGGGCAAACTCCAATCCACGGGTTTCACTGTCGGTGGGTGTCTTCTGCGTAACAACCTTAAACTGCCCGGCGGTTTCGATCTGGTTGTCTTTATCCTGTTCCAGCACACCGTTCAAAATTGTTTTGAACATGACTGTCGGCTGGGCTACAGCGTTTCGCTTTAACAGAATTCGATTCTTCTTCGATTTTAGCAGGCTCAGGGCTTCCGGCGCATAATCGGGCGCAATCAGGATTTCCATGAAGAGTTTATTCAGCTCTTCGGCTGTTTCCAGATCCACCGGCGCGTTGGTGATCACTACACCCCCAAAAGCCGATACCGGATCGCAGGCCAGCGCGTTTAAATAAGCTCCCTTTGCCGTTGGGGCCGTAGCAATACCGCAGGCATTGGTGTGTTTGATGATGGCGAAGGCTTTATCATCCGTAATCGCAAACTCATCAATCAGGTTTACACAGGCATCAACGTCCACTAAGTTGTTGTACGACAGCTCTTTGCCATGTAATTTATCGAACATGGCATCTAAATCGCCGTAGAATGTCGCTTGTTGATGCGGATTCTCACCATACCGAAGATGGCTGGCGGGTAGCCCCCAACCTCCAAAAGGGGCTTTGCTGAAAACATCTGGCGTTGGCGCTCCTCCTTGGGGAGTTGGGGAGCTAAAGTAGGATTGGATAGCAGTATCGTAATGCGACGTAACCGCGAATGCTTTACCGGCATATAATCGGCGGTCGCTAAGATCGGTCGTGCCGTTTTTTTGAGTCAACAGCGCTACCACATCAGCATATTGGCTCCGTGAAGAAACGATCAAAACATCATTGTAATTCTTGGCTGCCGCCCGAATCAGTGAGATACCGCCAATGTCAATCTTTTCAATAACATCTTCATCCGACGCACCCGACGCCACTGTTTCCTCGAATGGATATAGATCAACGACCACCAAGTCGATTGGTGGAATTTGGTGATGCTCAGCCTGAGCAAGATCTTCGGCCACGTCCCGGCGATACAAAATACCGCCCATTACGGCCGGATGCAGGGTTTTTACCCGTCCGCCAAAAATAGATGGGTAGCCGGTGAGGTCTTCAACCGCCGTTACCGGAATACCAAGTTGTTCAATAAATGCCTGGGTGCCGCCCGTCGAATAGAGTTTGACATGTTGCTGATGCAACAGCCGGACTAAGGGTTCGAGGCCGTCTTTGTAGAAAACGGAGATAAGCGCAGAAGAGATTGATAGGGACATAGTTGGAAACAGAAACAGCCTCTCGACTGCGTCTGAAATGAATTGAGCAAGTTACGAACGCCCGCCCGCCGACGGTTTCGCTTAAATGACGGGCAAAGATAACCAAAGCGCTTAACTTTGTCAGCCCGGATACACAGTCCAACAAGGCTGATTCAACCCAGACCGGACCAATCCAGGCCGGACATTCTTTTAGCCATGAGTACGTTTAAAAAATTAGCGAGCGACACAGCCCTCTACGGAGTCAGTACGATTTTGGGAAGGTTGTTAAATTATGCTCTTGTACCAATTCAGACCTATGCATTTGAGAAACCAGCTGCAATGGCCTCAAATATTGAATTTTATAGCTGGATTGGCGTGTTGCTCGTTCTCTACACGCTGGGGTTGGAGACCGCTTTTTTTCGATTTATGGCTCGCTCAAAGGACCAGCCTGCTGCCGAAAGAAATCGCATTTTCAGCCAGTCGTTGAGTATTGTTATTAGCATCAGCCTGTTATCAACAATCCTACTCTTCAGCCTGGCTACACCAATTACCCAGTGGCTAAATTACCCCGGTCAGGAACGATTCGTGCAATGGTCGGCCCTACTGGTTGCCATCGATGCGATTGTGGCGATTCCATTTGCCCGATTACGTGTCGAGAATCGGGCCCGCGAGTTCGTTAGGGCAAAAATCACGAATATCGTTATCACGGTTGCCCTGAATATTTTCTTCCTGATAGTTGCGAAAGATATATTTGAGGGAAAATACCTCCTGGAATTACAGCCAATAGCCGATCTTATTTACAAACCACAGATTGGACCGGGTTATACTTTTCTTGCCAATCTGATTGGTAATGCTCTTTACTTTGTTATTATCAGAAAAGCATTCGCAGGCTTTCGCTTCCAGCTCAACGGTTCGCAAAGTCGAGCCTTACTTGCCTATGCATTTCCCATTATGCTTACCAACCTGGCCAGTGTTCTGAATCTTTTGACCGATCGGCTGTTTCTTCGCCATTCGCTGCCACCGGGTTTTTATCCTGGTCTTTCATCCGAAGCCGTGCTGGGCATTTATGGAAATTGCCTGAAATTATCGGTATTCATGGCCTTAGCGATTCAGTCGTTCAAATTCGCAGCCGATCCGTTCTTTTTCTCGCAAGCTGAAGACAAAAATGCACCGACTTTGCTAGCCAACGTCACTAAATGGTTTGTGATCATTTGCGTTCTAATCTGGGTTGGTGTTAGTCTGAACCTCGATCTGCTTGGCCAGTTATTTTTGCGTTCGAAAGCGTATCGTGTAGGATTGAATGTAGTGCCCTTATTGCTCCTGGGAAACCTGTTGCTAGGCGTTTATTATAACATTTCATTCTGGTTTAAACTGAGCGATAAAACTCAATATGGCACTCTAATCACCGTTGTTGGCACGGTCGTAACAATTGTATTAAATCTGTTGCTCATCCCGCTTATTGGCTATATGGGCTGTGCCGTAGCTTTTTCGGTATCAAGTCTCGTTATGACTGTCATGTGTTACTATCTGGGCGAAAGATATTACCCCGTCCCTTATGACGTTCGGTCGGCAGTGGGTTATGTTGTTGGCGCTGGTTTGCTAATTTGGGGATGCTGGCAATTCCCCATCGCTAATTTATGGGTAGCCGTGCCGGTTCACATGGCCCTGTTTGGTTTATTCATAGGAATAATAATTTTTATTGAACGTGCTACATTCCAACCACTGGTAGCGCGTTTTTGGAATCGAACAAAATAAGTCTGTCAACAATGGTTCTATAGAGTCAGATGCATTGCACCGGGTTTTAACCCGGTGTTGCGTAACATACGTGAATAAGTTAATAGACAACCATAATTTTCTTGTTCTATGAAAGTAGTATTGCCTTTCATTTTCTTATTGATCGTTGTCGGTTGTTCTCCAGCCCGTCGCCTTAGTCGCGACCTTCGCACAAAATCAACTTATACTGACCACTTTACCGGAGTCGCGCTATATGACCCGATTCAACGGCGGTCGTTGATTCAACACAATGCCGACAAACCCTTTACGCCCGCATCGAATGCCAAACTGTTCAGTTTTTATGCCGGATTACTTTCGTTACATGACTCGTTACCCGTGTTGCGCTATGCCGTTCGGAACGATTCGCTGATTTTCTGGGGAACGGGCAATCCGCTTCTTCTCCACCCCGATCTACCTGACACAACCGCGCTGGCTTTTCTACGAAACCGCCCGGAGCGTCTGTTTTTTTCACCGGCTAATTACGATGGTCCACGCTTCGGATCGGGTTGGGCCTGGGACGACTACAATGACGATTATTCACCCGAGCTATCGTCGCTGCCTATTTATGGCAACGTCGTACGATTTGCGAATGGAAAGATAAGCCCGGCCCGATTTATTGACAGTACGCATACGTTGGCGAAAGCCCCTGATGGGGTACACCGTGCCGAATTTGGGAATCAGTTTGTCAAGGCAGTTGGTGCTAAATCTGCCCGGCAAGATGTCCCGTTTCGGTGGTCGCCTTTGTTGGTTGCTCAGCTCTTGGCCGACACACTCCATCGGTTCGTTGGTGTCGTTAATGCACCTGTATCGCTCAACGCCCGACTGTTACGCGGCTCATCCACCGACTCGCTCTATAAACGCATGCTCTACGTGAGCGACAATCAGTTTGCCGAACAGGTGCTATTTATGGCCTCCGCCGAACGAGCGTCAAACAACCTCACTCCAACAGCAGAAATACGCCTACTGGTAGACTCTGTTCTAAACTATCCGAAGGTGTCTGCCAGATGGGTTGATGGCTCTGGCTTATCGCGTTATAATCTCTTTACGCCCAATATTTTCATTGATTTACTTGGTCGTATTTATGCCAAAGTACCTCAGCAACGGCTGTTTACCCTGATTCCAGCCGCTGGCCGGTCAGGTACACTGCGCAGTATGTCGATGAGTAACAAACCTTATATTTTTGCCAAATCCGGTTCCATGACCGGCGTCTATAATCTGAGCGGTTACGTGCTGACGAAGCGAAATAAACTTCTTTATTTCAGCATTATGCACAACAACTTCACACAGCCTGTCAGCGAAATTCGCAGACGAACGGCAGCGTTGTTAACCGAAATTCATGAACGTTTTTGAGGAAATCAGTCTCTATTGTCTACTGTTTGATGAGCAAATAAACCGGGTAACTTACGGCGATAAACCCCAGCGCATACATACTGCTGGAAAAATCGCCGATGACAACGCCCAGCAAAAACGCCAGCGAAGCAATCAGTAATGTCCAGGTGGAGAATGGGTAACCCCATGCGCGAACCGGGCGAGCTAACTCGGGTTCGGTTCGTCGCAACCGAAGCAGAGCGGCAAAGCAAGACGCATAACACAATACGAAGAAGAACGTAGCAATGTCGGACAGTTTGCTGTATGTGTTAGTCAAAATCATCAGTATAGATGCCGACGCCGTTAATATAGTCGCATTCAATGGTGTGCCACCGGCGTTGACTTGCGTAACAAATCGGAAGAATAATCCGTCGCGGCCCATCGCAAAAATAACGCGCGGGTTGAACATGATCTGAGCATTAATGATACCCATAATCGAGATCATCAGCAAAAACGTGACAACCTTGGCGCTCCCCGGCCCAAAAAAAACCTGAACCGCATCGGCCGCCGGTAACTTCGACCCGGCAAGAGCGGCTACCGGCAATACGTAAAGCAACGCCAGATTGACCAGTATATAAATACCGATGATAAGAAGCACTCCCCGAATCATTGAACGGGGTAAGTTGCGACTGGGATCGACATCTTCTTCGGTGAAATAAGCGGCTGTATGCCAGCCATCGTACGTATAAAATACAGATTGCAATGCCGCCAGAATACCTAACCAAACACCGCCTTCAGCCAAAGGCCGGACAGAATCAATTGATATAGGCACGGGTTTATCAGGCGTAACAATAAAGCAGACAGCCACAAATACCAGTAATCCAACCGCTTTCAAAACGCTCATAACCTCCTGTGCCCGACTGGCTAATCGTACCCCAATTGAGTGAAAAGCCACAAAGGCTATCAGAATGCCAATAGCCGTACTTTTCTGATAATCAACCATCGACGGGGATAACAGGCTGATGTATTCGCTCATGACAGCCGCTCCAAAAGCCATTGCCGAAACGCTGCCCAACCAGCTACTAATCCCGATTATGAAGCCCGCGTAGTTGCCAAACGCCCGGCGGGCATATACATACCAACCACCGGCTTTAGGCAACATTGTTCCTAATTCCATCACAGAGAGCGACCCCAGAAGTGCGTATAGTCCTACCACCAGCCAGACGGTAATGATCAGGGTTGGATTGCCAATGTCCTGCGCAACAGGGCCGGGTTTGCGTAAAATGCCCGTTCCAACGGTGCCGCCAATGGTAACGGCCACGCCGAATCCGACGCCTAAGAGTTTTTTAAGTTGATTTTGGGCCATAGTGGGTGGCAGGAAGCAAGATGATGGAGGAGGGTATTTTACAATTATAGCGAAAAAAGTGGGCCATCCGGGATTCTAATGCGGGTTCTATCGGTCAGCATCGCTGTTTTTTGTAAGTTTGCCACTATGAGAGCCTTACTGATGCATCCCTACGTACTGGTTTTTTTTGGTGGTGGTGCAGGGAGTTTACTCCGTTACATAGCCGGGCGAGTAATTCCGGTCACGCTGACGAGTTCGCCGTTTCCAAATGCCATTCTATTTGTCAATGTGCTGGCCAGTTTTATATTAGGTGCAGTTCTGAGCTGGGTAATTGCCAGATCGGCGGGCGAAGAAGCCCGACTGCTCATTGGCGTGGGCTTTTGTGGAGGGCTCAGTACGTTCTCAAGCTTCAGTTACGATACAGTTGTGTTGCTGCAAAATGGCCGTATTGGGGCCGCCCTGCTCAATATCAGCCTTAATGTGGTCCTGTGCTTGATCGCTTCAATTGGCGGGCTATTGCTCGGACAAAAATTATGAGAAAGCTATCCCTGTTTCTATCTTTATTTATAATGATTTTAACTCATTCGCAAGCTCAGGATGTAGCGCGTCGACTGCACGACGCGCACGAAACCTATAAAGAGAAAACCCTTACGCACCGGCGATTTACCCACACGGATATTGTACCGCTACTGAATTCGCTTAGTAAGCCCCTGTCGGTGAGTCAGGTGGGAGCGTCGCTGGAGAAGCGGTCCATTTATCAGGTTAAAGCCGGAACGGGCGCCACGAAGGTGCTATTGTGGAGTCAGATGCACGGCGACGAAGCCACTGCCACAATGGCACTGTTCGACATTTTCAATTTTTTACAAGCGAGAAATGACGGCTTCGACGATTTCC
>JANXVQ010000502.1 GCA_025351545.1 Spirosoma sp. | reverse complement strand
CGTGGATTATAGGCTGGGCGCTCATTCTCGAATATGCCGTTAGCAACATGGTTGTAGCCATTTCGTGGTCGGAGTATTTTACCTCTATGCTCAGCGGATTTGGTATCACTTTCCCCAAATACTTTGCTACAGACTACGGCTCCGCATCCCGTGCGTTTGCCCTCGTCGAACAAACAAAGCAAGCTGGTGTCTCGCTCAATACGCTGCCCGAAAATACGCGTTTATTAGCCGGTGCCTGGGCCGACGCGCCTGTGCTAGGCAATATCCATTTGATTGCTAACCTGCCTGCCGGTGCCATAACCGTACTGATTACGGCGCTGGTCTATATCGGTATTAAGGAGTCGCGTACGGCGAGTAATATTTTGGTTGTGCTCAAATTAGCCGTAATTGCTTTGGTCATTGGCGTGGGGGCTTTCTATGTGAAACCAGCCAACTGGTCGCCGTTTGCGCCTAATGGAATGTCTGGCGTGCTGAGTGGGGTAGCTTCCGTGTTTTTTGCTTTCATTGGTTTCGACTCTATTTCAACAACAGCCGAAGAGTGCAAAAATCCCCAACGCGATCTCCCCCGCGCCATGCTGTATTGCCTGGGAATCTGTACAGTTTTATACGTGCTGATTACGCTCGTGTTAACGGGTATGGTCAACTACAAAGAGTTAGGTGTGAGCGACCCGCTGGCTTACGTTTTTCAGAAAGTGAACCTTGATTTTGTGGCTGGCGTGATTTCGGTAAGCGCGGTTGTGGCCATTACGAGTGCGCTTTTGGTGTACCAACTCGGGCAGCCGCGTATCTGGATGACGATGAGCCGCGACGGACTTCTCTGGAAACGTTTTTCCAGAATTCACCCTAAATATAAAACGCCTTCCTTCGCCACGATTGTAACGGGATTTCTGGTAGCGATTCCGTCGTTATTCATGGATTTGAAATTCTTTGTTGATCTGACCAGTGTAGGAACATTTTTTGCGTTTATCCTCGTCTGCGCGGGCATTCTGTTTTTAGATGCCAAAGGGCTAACGGCACAATCGAAGTTCAAGGTGCCTTACATCAACGGAAAATACATTATTGGTGCGGTATTGCTGGCCGTAATAGCCTATGTATTAACGCAGGATAATCTACTGCAAACGCTGGAGAGTAAACCGCTATTAGTAGTGTTTTGGGGCGTATGGATAATACTGGCTGTTCAGGGATTTCGATATAATTTCTCCTTGTTACCGGTAATCGGTGTGTTAACGAATCTCTATCTAATGACCGAATTAGGGGCTAGCAACTGGAAGATTTTTGGTATCTGGCTGGCTATTGGCTTAGTAATTTACTTTTCGTATGGCTTCCGGAAGAGTAAGCTGGCTGGACGGGAGCAGATTTCATCGTAAATTTGTTAATAAGCAAATCAAAAAAGCCATGGAAGCAGCACGAAACACGGCTCAATCATTATATGTAGTTTATCGTCAACTGCCGATAGATGCGCAGCAGGCATTTCGAAATTTACTTGATAAAGAAGCGGGGGGAGCAAATTATGTAAATGCCGAATGGCTCTCCTTGTCCGAGCCTTCGCTGCGTGAACTTTGGGAAGCACCTGAAGAGGATTACTGGGACGATTTATATGCAAAGCAACACCCCAAAAATTGAGCTTGTACAAGGTAGTATTGTCTGGGCATTTTATCCACTTACGGATAAAATAGATAAAGCAAAACGGAGGCCTGTATTAATTGTGAGCAATGGACTGTCTAACTCATTAGACAGTGATTACATTGTTCTACCTATAACCCGAGTGGTCCGCTTGGAACTGTTTTCGCTAATTATTGAACCCAGAGACGTAGAAGGTGATCTTCCGATTAGTAGCGAGCTTCGTTGTAACAAACCATTTACGCTACGAAGCAATCTAATTGCGGAAACAATAGGCGTATTAAATCAAAAGCGGGTGGAACTGGCCATTCAACTTATGTATGAAGCAATTGCAATTGTACGCGAACAGTCTGCAAATGATGTGAGTCAGTGATTGATGGTTCTTACTTCCCGAAAAACATAATGTGCTGCTGCGGTAAGCGGTCATCGTTTTTTAGCAGTTTTAATCCCAGGGCTTCCATTTCTTTTGTGGCTTGTTTTACGCTTAGTTTGTGAAGTGCCTTGATGGGTACATTTGGGTCTTCGGCACGGTATTCGACCAGCACAATACGTCCGCCCGGTTTCAAGGCTGATGCAATATGGCCCATCATCTCACGGGGATAGGAAAACTCGTGATAAGCATCAATTAAAATAGCCATATCAATACTGGCAGCAGCCAGCTTTGGGTCTGATTCTGTGCCGAGTACGGGTTGTACATTGGTGACTTTTCGTTTGGCTTTTCCCTCGTTCAGATAGGTAATCATCTCGGGCTGAATATCAACCGCGAGTACCTTTCCTTCTGGTAGTTTTGGCGCCATCAGAAATGTGAAGAAACCAGTTCCGGCACCAATGTCGGCAACTACATCGGTTGGCCTTAGGTTGAGCGCTTTGAGTAGTAAATCGGTGCGTTCTTCCTGTTCGCGCTCCGGGCGTTCGAGCCACGATGCGCCAAGGTGACCCATAACCTGGGCAATCTCACGTCCCTGATACACTTTGCCGATACCGTCGCGGCTGGCACTGGTAAAGCGATAAGCCGCTGTTGAATCGGCCGGAAGCGCGGTGGTGGTTTGCTGTTGTGATGCTCCCCGGCAACAAGCGAAAAGCAACGTGAACAGTAAAACAGAAATTCGGTGCATGGCAAATGAGTTCATATTTAGTATCTAAACCATCCCGACCCAAAACAGTTGTTCAAAAGAACCAATTACACCCTGCTTATGAATCTTATCTTACATTTATTACTCGATGCGGCCGTAATTTTTGGCCTGGCCTACCTTATGCCACAAGTTGATGTCAAGAATTTCGGAACAGCTCTTTTAATTGCCGTTTTGCTTGGACTGCTCAATTTTTTTGTTGGCTGGCTTATTCGGTTTCCACTTAATTTAGTTACATTTTTCTTCCTGACGGGTATCGTCCGAATTGTTGTTACGGCTCTGTTATTAAAGCTGATTGATAACTTTTTAGACAGTTTTACTATCGTTGGTTTTTGGCCTGCCCTCTTAATTGCGCTAGCTGTAGCTGGATTGCTTATTGATCGCTCCGCTCCAACGCAGGAAATGGTTCAGTCTGGGTATGTGGTGATTCTAAATTTGCCTTTGCGATTTGTCTGATAATCTTGCTTTATAAGCACAATAAAAAACGCGCCAGTATTGGCGCGTTTTTTATTGTGCTTGCTAATAGTATACTCACTATTAGCTACTTCGGCGACCGCCCATCAAAAAGCTGGCGTAGTACAGCAAGGTAGCCAATGAACCAAGTGCCGCTACTACGTAGGTCATGGCTGCCCACCAAAGGGCATCTTTAGCAAAACCATATTCGCGATCATTCACTATCCCTTTTGTCTGAATCCAGGCTAATGCACGGCGGCTGGCATCGAACTCAACCGGTAGCGTTATGAAACTAAACAGGGTTGTTAGGGCAAATAAAGCCACCCCTACAGCGAGCGGAAGCGGTGTTGTCCGAAGCAGTAAAATACCGCCCAGCAATATCCACTGCATATATTTCGATGAAACCGTTAGTACAGGCACCATTGCCGAACGAAGCTTCAGGGGAGCATAGGCTAACTGGTGCTGTATGGCGTGGCCGCACTCGTGGGCTGCAATAGCGGCAGAAGCGACACTCCGTCCATAATAAACGTCGGCGCTCAGGTTAACGGTTTTTTCCTGTGGATTATAGTTGTCAGTAAGCATCCCTTCAACAGAAACGACACGCACATCGTAAATGCCATTTTCGTTCAGCATCTTTTGAGCCACTTCGGCACCGCTTAAGCCGTTGGTCAGGCCAATTTGGGAGTATTCGTTAAATTTACTTCGTAACCGCCAGCTCACGAATGCGCTGAGGCCGAAGATAACAATCATAATTAACCAGATCATCTCAATTAGTCAGGTTTGTGGTTTCGATTAGACGGCAATGTATTGGCGCGTCAATAAGTAAACAAAAGTTAGCCATAAAAAGTATCCCAATAGTCTGACCATTTATCAATTCATAAAGCCATTTACCCAGCCAATCATACTTAAGGTCAGTAATATTTTGCTAGGCTAATAACTCTGTTTGATCCGGTCAATGAGTTTAGTTGTCGAATAACCCGGCACGAGCGCAACCGTTTCCACGCGCCCACCCCGACCTAGTACAAAGTCGGCTCCAACAATGGTATTTACCGTATAATCATCGCCTTTTACCAGCACATCGGGCTGCACATCTTCAATTAATTCGAGCGGAGTCGGTTCGCCAAAAAGCACAACGGCGTCTATAAATTCGAGTGCAGCCATAAGGCGGGCACGGGCGTATTCGTTCACCACAGGGCGCAACGGACCTTTTATGCAACTGACCGACGCATCGGTGTTGAGTCCCAAAATCAGCCGGTCGCCGAGGTTACGGGCCTTTTCGAGGTAATCAATATGACCAAGGTGAACAATGTCGAAGCAGCCATTGGTGAAAACAATCTGCTGGCCTTCAGTTCGCCATTGATCGGCTTGTTGGATGGCTTGCTCTCGGGTTAAAATCTTGGATTCCGTCATAAAAGAAAATGGTACGTTACTGCTCCAGTTTTAAGGCTTTTGGATCGTCCAGAACGTCAGGTTCAGCGGTTAATTTATTGCGACGGAACAATACAAATAATAAGGAGAAAATACCCAGAATGATAATCATGAGCGTTGACACACCATGAATGAATGTGGCCAATACTTGCCCATCCTGACTTGTCAGACCATAAAGCAGGGCTACCTGGCCAACCAGCAGGTGAAATGAACCGATACCTCCCGGTGTTGGAGCCGCCATACCGAGTGTGCCAACCATTAGTATCGTCAGACCGGCCAATGGCCCGAGGTTTTCGGTAGCTGGCATGGCAAAGAATAAGGTGTAGGACATTAGGTAATACATGGTCCAGATGAGCAATGTATGGAATACAAAAGCCCCCGGCCTGCGTATTTTACGAACGCTTAGTAGCCCATCCAGCAAACCCTTTAGAAAACCACTGACTTTCTGGTAAAGCGGATGTTTGCCTAAGGCTTCCCGGTATCGGTTGAATAAAAACCAGCTTACTGATGCTAGTCCCAACAGCACTGCCCCGATCAGCAGCAACACACCTGATCCGCTCGAAACTGTGCCTGCTTTGGGTAGTTTATTGCCCAGGAAATCCATGAAGAACTGGCTGATACGATCAAATTCCAGAACGAACGTAGCGGCTAAAAGCAGCACCAGCATCAGCAAATCGAATAGCCGCTCGGCTACGACCGCCCCAAAACTGACATTGACGGGTACGCCGGATAGACGAAAAAGGGTTCCACAACGGACAAATTCACCCGCTCGGGGCAGCGCCAGGTTGGCTAAATAACCCGTCAAAACACTTACTGTTGTGTCGAGTGAGGTGGGACGCTGCGTTACCACGGGTTCCAGCAAAATACGCCACCGTTCGGCCCGGCTCCAGTGCGCTATAATTGTGAAGACCGCCGAAACCAACACCCAACGATAATCAGCGCCCTTTATTTTTTGCCATAGATCAGCCGCGTCTAAGTGACTTTGCTGGAATGTAAACCAGAGCAACCCACCGGCAATAGCCAGCGAGATAAGGTATTTAAGGATATTTTTCAGATTCATATACGTGTAAAATGGCTGGAAAATGGCGTTTGTGGGCAATTCAACACGGCTTTTGAGCCGCGTTACATAAAAGAACTCCGCTACAAAGTAACGGAGTTTCGTGGAAACCGATGTGAATGATTCGTAAAAGGCTTATCGCTTTATGAGTCGTGTAGTTATTTCTGAGCCGATCAATAGACCGCCATTTCGGGTTCAATATCCCGCGCCCAGGCGTTGATGCCTCCTTCGAGATTGTACAGATTTGTCAGGCCGCCCTGTGCATATAAATACTGAATAACATTGGCCGAACGGATGCCGTGGTGACAGTAAACAATAACGGGTTTGTCTGTTGGAATACGTTTGCGGTTATTGGGAATCATACCGACCGGAATCAGTATGGCTCCCTCCAAATGACAGAGTTCGTATTCAGGACGTTCGCGAACGTCTAACAGGAAGATATCGTCTCCCAATGCTAGTCGGTCGGCCAGTTCCTGAACGGATATTGTCTGCGGACCCGATGCGCCGGGAATGGGTCGTGCGCCGGCTGATGTTAACCCCTCTTGGGCTAGCTCCTCGGCATTGCCCCGGCGTTTGGTTTTAATTTTCTGCTGGTTCATACTGAGCAAGTCCACCATGAGCAGGTGCTCACTCAGCGACTGGCCAATACCCGTAATCAGTTTAATAACTTCGTTGGCCTGGTAGGTGCCGATAACACCCGGCAACACACCTAAAACCCCCGTATCGTTGCAGTTTGGAATTTCGATTTCGTTCGGATATTCGGGGAAAAGACACCGGTACGTTGGTCCCCGCCGACCGTCGCCGAGGTCAGCGTTCAGTACGGCTACCTGCCCCTCAAAACGGTAAATCGCCCCATAGACAAACGGTTTACCAAGGGTAACACAAACGTCATTGACTAAATAACGTACTTTAAAATTGTCGGTACAATCTACCACAATATCATACGCGTCGATGATGGAGCGGGCGTTGCCGATGTCCAAGGCCATTGCATAAGTGTCGAACGTCAGGTCGGGATTGAGCCGATTCAGATGATTAACCGCCACTTTGGCTTTTGGCTTGCCCACTTCATCGGTGGTGTATAGCACCTGGCGTTGCAGGTTGCTCAAGTCTACCACATCCGGGTCAATAACACCAATGGTTCCTACACCCGCTGCCGTGAGATATAGCAGTACGGGGCATCCCAGCCCACCGGCACCTACCACTAATACACGAGCGTTTTTGAGCCGTAACTGGCCTTTTGTGCCAATTTCGGGTAAATTTAAGTGTTTCTGATAGCGTTGTTCTTCTGAGGGTATTAACGTTGTTGCTTCCATGATGTGCATAGTATGCAGCTCAAAGCCGTGTTGCATTAATCCAACAGATCTAGACTGCCTAAGATTGCACTGAAGCGAGCACAAGTGTAAATATTTCGTAAACGTACTGGGTACGCTTTTTTTTTAGTACTATTGTCCCGACAAAATCCTAACGTTACTTACCTATGAACTATCTGCGTTTTCCAGCAAACGGAACTACGTTTCGGCCACAACTAGCTGTTGGTCTGCTGGCCCTTACCCTGACGCTCAACGTCAATTGTGCCAGTGCTATCAGTAATCCGCACAACCCATCCGTTACCCAACCCGACCATTTGCTGAAAAAAGGCAAATGGGAAAATCTTTTCGATGGAAAAACCTTGGCCGGATGGCACACGTACTTAAAGGCAGGCCAGCCTGTGGCCGACAAATGGACAGTCAATGATGGCGCTATTCACTTGGTATCGGGTGGCGTTGGCGATCTGGTAACCGACAAAGAATACGGCAATTTTGAGTTGGAAATTGAGTGGAAAATTGCCGAAGGCGGAAACAGTGGTATTATTTTCCATGTCCACGAAGATCCTAAATACAAAGCTACTTATCAGACCGGGCCTGAAATGCAGGTCCTTGATAATGAGCGGCATCCTGACGCTAAACAGGGCCGTGACAACAACCGTACGGCTGGGTCGCTTTACGATCTTCAAAAGCCTGTAACGCTTGGCGCGGCTAAACCGGCTGGTGAATGGAACAAAGCCCGTCTGGTTATCAACAATGGCAAAGCGGAGCAGTTTCTGAACGGCAAAAAAACTGCCGAGTATCCAACCAGTGGGCCTGAATGGGATAAAATGGTATCAGAGAGTAAATTTAAGGGTTGGGAAGGCTTTGGTAAATATGACACCGGTCATATTGCCTTACAGGATCACGGCAACAAGGTTTGGTTTCGTAATATTCGAATTCGCGAATTATAATTTTGACCGATAGACTGATAAACTAACTAAGTGGCTTTGCCCATAAACTAGTCTATTGATCTATCAGTCTATCATTCAAAACTGTATGAAACCATACTCCCGCCGAACGGCTCTGAAAACTCTGACTGGTACCGCGCTGACGTTACCCGTGCTGACTGATTCTTTTGCTCGCTCAATGACTCAGCCTGAACAAGCAGCCCCCATGCTCAAGGGGCGCATCAATCATTCGGTTTGCCGCTGGTGTTACAGCAAAATACCGCTCGAAGATCTCTGCAAGGCAGCTAAAGAAATGGGCATCAAATCAATTGATTTGACCGGCCCTGAGGAATGGCCCGTGTTGAAAAAATACGGTCTGACCTGTGCCATGCCGCAAGGGGCCGGAAAAGGTATTGCCGATGGATTTAACAACCCAAAGTTTCACGACGAGTTAGTTGCTAGCTATGAAGCCATTTTCCCGAAGTTGAAAGAAGCAGGGCTGACGTCAGTTATCTGTTTTTCGGGAAACCGCAAGGGAATGAGCAACGAAGAGGGCTTGGAAAACTGCGCAGTTGGGTTGAAACGCTTGATGCCAAGTGCCGAAAAGTACGGTATCACCATGATTATGGAACTGCTCAATAGCAAAGTGAATCACAAAGATTATATGTGCGATCATTCTGCCTGGGGTGTTGAGCTTTGCAAGCGGACAGGCTCGGAGAATTTCAAGCTGTTGTACGATATCTACCACATGCAAATCATGGAAGGTGACATCATTCGCACCATCCGCGAGAACAATAAATATTTCGGCCATTACCATACAGGTGGCAATCCTGGCCGGAACGAAATAGATGAATCGCAGGAGCTATATTATCCGGCTATCATGCGGGCCATTGTCGACACCGGTTTCAAAGGGTATGTGGCGCAGGAGTTTATTCCCCAACGCGATCCACTCACGAGCCTCAAAGAAGCGGTATTACTGTGTGACGTGTAAATATGTAGAGACGCATAATTGCGTCTCATATCTCATATCATGCATAATTGCGTCTCATATCACGCATAATTGCGTCTCATATCTCAAATAATTACGTCTCATATCCCGTATAGTTTTGGCTAATGCCTGTAGAAACGCACGATTTTGCATTTCTACAGGCATTATAATTTATAGTTCTTGTACTCGCCAATCCGCCAGCCCGTTAGCTTTTCAAGAAATGTCAGAAATCGCACCCTTGGCGAATAGCGTTTCTGGCTGGTATCGAATGTGAAGGGCCAGTTCAGCCGGTCGACACGGGGCTGCATTACGACTGGATGTATACCCGTAAAGTGCGCTAGTGAATCAATCTGGCTATAATCAAACGTGTCAACACTGGCCTCGGCCTGGGCAATGGTTTCGCTGGTATTCCAGAAGTGATTTGCGTTGCGAAGCCGTTTTTTTTGTGTTTCGGGGGGCTTTACCCAGCCGTAATGATAGATGTAGGCATCAATCAGTTTTATTGCTAATTTGTGGTTATCGCGCGTCCGAAACCCTTGCGCGTCTTTGTAGGAAACCACATTTCCCGTGTTCCGAATCACCCGGACTTCCCGACGATACCACCGCCGGGAGTCGCCTACATAACTATATGATCCGTAGAAGTGCAGATAATTAAACAGCAATCCCTCTACAGTTGGATCATTGAAATACTGCTGCATCGCTTCCCGAACAACGGGCAGGTATTGCTCATGCAGCACCTCATCGCCCTGGATGTAAAATGCCCAGTCCATATCTGGCGAAATGGCCGCCAGAGCCTTATCGGTTTCCTGCGCTAATACGCGTCCGCCCGCCAGCGAACTCTGGTCCCAGGTGGTGCGGATAATCCGGATTTTATCCGAGGGGATGGCTTGAATCAACGCCAGCGTATCGTCGTCCGAATCACCGACAGCAACGACAAATTCATCACACAACGGTAGGACAGACGTAATGGCTTCTACAATGGGGTAATCGAAAAGAATGGCATTTCGGATAAAACTGAATCCGGCTACTTTCATGAAATGGAGCGATTGACGACAAACGGGGCAAAGATAAGGCTGTTTCAGGATTCACCGGCCTTTATACACCGCTTGGTTTTTTATACTCAAAACCGCTACGACTTTTGGCTCATCCAGAATGGCTTTTCCGCTCGTTTTAATGATTACAAGAAACAAACCGGACGAAGTAAGCGTCCGGGCGAAGGTCAAACTATTGAATAAGCTAATGCTGTTAGCAAAAACAAAAAAAAGATTCGCATAAACCATACACCATTTTTACTATAAAAATACGGCTATTTTGTTGGACTAATTAATTGCTTAAGCTGTCGGTTTATAGTTTAGCTGAAGTCCGCTGTTGTTGAGCTTATAATCTGCGTTTAAGACAGTGAAAATGAATATTATATCATTGTGGTATGACGTATTTACGAGTGAAAATATGGTCATTGTAATTTAATTTTCTTCGTAAAAATAACTGGCGGCTCGACTGCTAAAATATAGTATGACAGAGATAGTGTTGCCTAATAAGTACATTGGAATCTTTATTTTTTTATTTTTTATTGGTTTATTGCTTGAAACAATCAGTGGTAATAGCCATATTTGTATCTACGGTTAATTAGTGGCTCCTCAATCAGGGACGAAATTCTGTACAAAAGATAGTTATTTATTCCTCCTCTTAACAAAAAACGACCAATATATGAAAGTCGTCAAGCGTAGAAACCGCCAGATGACCATGGAGCGTATTTTACGCGCTATGGGCGAAGTAATGGCCGAACGAGGCACTGAAAAAGCTGGTATCAATGCCGTTGCAGAACGCGCGGGTGTAAACAAAGTTCTTATTTATCGTTATTTTGGTGGCTG
>JANXVQ010000688.1 GCA_025351545.1 Spirosoma sp. | reverse complement strand
AGCTATTTCAGGTGGATGCCCGCAAATGCAAAAGCAGATTTTCGCAGATAGTTTAATCTATTTCTGCGAAAATCTGCTTTCTGATTGGTGCCGTTAGCGATCAAAAAGTAACGGCTACTTCTTTGAGGAAGCCGTTGCTTTTCGGTCAGAAGCCTGATAACTAATTTTAAAAAGCGTTCCCTTTAAATCGTCGGTCACGTACAACGACCCGTCCGGGCCTTGCGCCAACCCACAGGGGCGATGCTGAACAGGGCCAGTAGGTTTGACCAAATCCGTTCCCGCAAAATTATCAGCAAAAATTTCCCAGGGTCCCGACGGTTTCCCGTTTTTAAACGGTACAAACCCAATCAGATACCCTTTGTGTAGTTCCTGCGACTGTGCATGAAACGCAATGAAAGCACCATTTCGGTATTTGGCAGGAAAACCCGTTCCGGTATAAAACAAGAGTCCATTGGGTCCCATGTGGGCCGGAAAAGCAGCTACTGGGTTGATTGTCTTGGCAGTACCTGTTTTTTTGCCATCTCCGCCATACTCCGGGGCCAGAATTTTCTTTTTCTGAAACTGGTCATAATAGACATAAGGCCAGCCAGCATCATCGCCCTGATGTACCTCATACATTGTTTCGGCTGGCAGTTCGGCGCTTTGCTTTGGTGTATAATATTGAGGGTAAAAATCATCGAACTTGCCCCGGCCATGCTGCAAGACAAATAGGGAATTTATTTTATCATTCCAATCCAAACCGACTACATTTTTCAAGCCGGTAGCAAACCGAACACCACTGGCGAAAGTTTGGTCGGGCACGTTGGCTTTGAACCGCCAGATGCCAGCCGCCGAATCCAGAAGCGTGCAGGGCATTTGACCTTTCCCGGTTCCCGCTTCCCGACACGCATCGTTGTCTGACGCGATATTGACGTATATATTTCCTTGCTTATCAACGGCAATTGACTTCGACTTATCGCGGTCTTTTTCCCGTAAACCCGAAACCAGCTTTTCGGGCTGTTCAGGATTTATTACTTCCTGATTCTCATTTAGTTGATAGCGGTAGATGCTGTTGTTAGACGACGTATACAAGTATCCGTTTCGGATAAAAACTCCCGTACCGGGATAATCGCCGAAGCCGACCCGCTCATCAATAAGGCCATCTTTATTCGTATCGCGCAGGCGGTAAATCCCTTTGCCATCTTTCAGTTTGGCGAGTTTCACATAAATATCTCCGGTTTTACTTATGGCAATGTGCCGGGCAGAACCTAATTCCTCAGCAACTACAGTTGCCGAAAAGCCGGTCGGGAGTTTCAGCTCAGTCGGTGAAATTGCTTTCTTTACGGTATGAACCGGTTTTGTTGGCGGAATGCGATAGTGCGCCCACCCACTATTTACAGCAAGTAGAGACGTAACCAGGCAGGTAACTAAAGAAAAAGATTTGTTCATGGAATAAAAATGGTCGTTCTAAAAAGGGTTTATTCTATAAATTGGAATTAACAAAAAGTCTTATTTTCCAGATGGCTTGGTGGTTTGAGTAGTAGCCGTTTCCTTATTCCGAAAGAGCAGCCAATCGAGGGAGAATAAGTTCTTCCCATCGGGTTTCTCAAAAACGAAGTATAAATCGTGCTTACCAGCCAGACTCTGTACAGGCGCACTCACATCCGCAAAATTCTTCCAGTCGCCGGTTGCGGTGTAGTTTACGGTGCTGATAATTGTGCCGGTTGGCGAGTCGGTATGCACGTTGATGGTAGCCGCCTGTTCCTTCGATGCATAATGGTACGTGAGCTGGTCAATGCCTTTCAAATCAATCGCTTTCAGAACAAAATACGATTGATGCTGAACATTACCCAACCGTTTTCCCTGCTTCGACAGGTTGTGCAACTCATTCGCTTCCGCACCCAGTACCTTAGCCGGACGCAGGACCAAGGCATCCTGTTGAGTCAGAGATAATTCAGGGTGAGGGGTGCCAACACTTCCTTTGTCGGTGTAGGAGGCCGTCAGGATATATCGACTTTGGGCTTCATTACCGACATGATCTTTGAGCGACAAATTCCCCTGTTGAGGCAGTCGATTATCGGATGGTTGGTTGGCGAGTGCCAGTATGTACTTAACCATTTCGGTGGCTTCCTCCCGCGAAAGTTGTGGGTGCGCACTCATGGCGTGATCGCCCCAAACACCACCACCGCCAATAATAATTTTATTCGCCAGCTTAGCCGTTGCTGTTTTGTCGGCCTGATATTTTTTTGCCACATCGGTAAAAGATGGCCCAACAGATTTAGCCGCTATCTGATGACAGGCTTTGCAATCGCTACCTGTAATCAGGGATTTGCCTAAATTATAGGAAGCTGTAATCTGCTGATGGCCTATTTGCTGATCATTACCGGCTACTTTGGGAATGTAGACCAGCGCAACGTTCACTTTTTTCGGATCAATAGGTTCGTCTTCCTTATCGGTCACGGCAACCGAATAACGGAAGGGTGTTTGAGCAGGAAAAAAGAATGTACTATTGTCGGGCGTAGAAATGGCAACCTGCGGCATTGTATTGCCTACTTTAACGGTGAGCTTATCTGTACTGGATTTTCCGGCCGGGTCCGTTACGGTCAACAGGACGTTATAAACACCATTTTTACGAAACGTGAAGGTTGGATTAGTCTCGGTCGATGCCACCTGATTTCCCTCAAACTTCCATTGGTAACGCAATTGGTCGGTTTTGTCATTATCGTAACTGCTATTGCCAAACGCGACCGTCAACGGTGCCAGACCGATAGAATCTTTCGCTGTAATTTTAGCGATGGGTGCGCGATTACCGGGATTAAAGTCAATGCGTACCAATCGGGCATCTTCATTGTCAATACCATACACGGATCCATATTCGAGCATATAAATCGATCCTTCCGGCCCGATCTCCATATCAACCGGCCGCCGGAAATCGCCCTGCGCTGGCATAAAGCGTTCCATAAATTGATAATTCTGTTGATCATCTAACCGAACGGCAAAGACCCAGTTACGCATCCAGTCATACATAAACAGGGCTTTGTCGTAGTAAGCCGGTAGTTTCGTTGGCGATTTCAGGCCCGCGTTAAAGTGATAGACTGGCCCGCCCATCGCGCACCGACCACCAACGCCCAGCTCAGGAAATTCGTCTGATTTATTGTACGGATACCAGACCATCGCTTTGGTGGTCGGCGGTAATTGTTTCGCTCCCGTATTGTTGGGCGAGTTATTGACCGGGGCATTCGGGTCGAAAAGTGGCCCGACCGCTTTGCTGGCAAAATCGTACTGGTGATAGGCTTTACTGTCGCCAACAAAATAGGGCCATCCGTAATTACCCGCTTTTTTTGCCTGATTGAACTCGTCATACCCACGCGGTCCCTGCGGACCATCGGTGCCGGAATCCGGGCCAATTTCGCCCCAATACAAAATTGACGTAACCGGATCGACCGAAATACGGTATGGATTCCGGCATCCCATCACATAAATTTCCGGGCGTGTTCCCGCCGTTCCTTTGGGGAAAAGATTACCCTCCGGAATGGTATAGGCGGGCGCGCCCCCGGGACCATCGGGCTCTACATGAATACGCAGGATTTTACCGCGTAAATCATTCGGATTCCCAGCCGACCGTTCCGCATCGAACGTAAGCCGACCTTCGCGCTGGTCGATAGGTGCAAACCCGCTCGATTCAAACGGAACCGTGTTGTCACCGGTCGAAATAAAGAGATTTCCGTGGGTATCCCAAGTCATGGACCCACCCGTGTGCGCACTCACTTCCAGATCAATCGGAAATTCGATTATGGTTTTTTCACTGGCCAGGTTCAGCGTATTAGCGTTCGTAATAACGAAGCGGGCAATACGCTGTTTCGTCTGCCCGTTGTCCTGAATCGTGTAGAAAAAATAGAGGTAATGATTCTGATTGAAGTTCGGGTCGATGGTCATACCCAGTAACCCATTCAGGTATTTTTCAACAGCTTTCACCGGAAAATCATGCAGAAGCCGGGTTTTCTTCTGTGCCGGATCATACATGTAGAATTTACCACCCCGCTCCACAAAAAACACGCGGCCGTCGGGTGCAACGGCCAATTCCATCGGCTCGTTGAGATCGTTGGACAGCACAGTTTTGGTAAACCGATTTTCTTCCGGACGGCGGGTCGTATCAATTTGGGTGGCAGATGCTTTTGGCAAAGGTTTGTCATATGCACCAATCCAGCTACCCAGCAGGCTTAGCAACCCAATCAGCGCACTACCCGGCGAGAGATAGTTAAATAGAGAAACCATAAGTTGTAGAGAAATTTATTCGATTGTGTATGAGAGAAATTCTGTTGGCCAAAGCCTACACCTAAGTCAAAGCAATAAAATGTTCAGGTCTAACCGTCAGCACGCAAAAAGTGGCTTATAAAGACACAGGCCACGCTAAATCCACAGGCATTTGATTTCTAAATCTGTAGAATAAACCATTTATTGCCGAGGTATGACCGCTGGTACTGTCGTGATGGGGTCATACCTCGGCAAGCCAACTTAATTCTGCTCAATTAGATGTCATTTTCAACCACAGAGACACAGAGAACACAGAGATTCAAGCGATATCAATCTCCGTGTTCTCTGTGCCTCTGTGGTTGAAATTTTTCCTCTGGTACTTATTTGGTAATTACTCTTCCTAACTTACTGCAACGGTTTTACCGCATAACCCTTCTTCCGCAATAGGTTCACTACCCCTTTTTCATTGCCTAAATGCCCGGCACCGAAAGCAAAAAATGTTGATTTCTCCCTGGCAGCTTTCTCAATCACCGGAATCCAGTTGGCGTTACGTTCGCCCAGTAAACTTTCTTCATACTGCGTAAAGTCTCCCCCGCTGAACTTGCTGTTCTGCATTGTGCCCATCAGTTTTGCCAGATCGTGGCTTTTGTATATGGCAATTAAATCGGCAAATTCTTTCTTCGCTCCGTCGGGGTTTCTGGCCATATCGACCAGCCCTTTTAATTGCTCGGTCAGCGGAATTTTATCCAGGGCAGCCAATTCGGCATCAAGCGTTTCAAGCCCAAACACTTCTTTTTTATCGGTCGCGGCCATCTGGGCAAACGTAAGATCGTAAGAAGCAGGCTGGCAAGGCAGCATCGTCATGTACATCATCGACATGAGGCCAATGGGTTTCAGCATCCCGAGTTGTGCCAGCCCCATATTCATTTTCTGCTTCAGGTAGTTGTCCAGCACCGTGTAATCTTCGGGTGAGAGTAGGTCTTTCACCGTTTTATTGCCCGTCATAAGCATGGCCTTTTGCATATTTCCCATCATGGCGGGGTCGTCCATATCAAGTTCCAGATATACCTGTTGAGAGTCCCCAATGGCCTTTTTTATGGCGTCTGTAATTTGCATGTCGGTGGGGCAAATCAGGTGAAACGTACCGTAGAGGTACGATGACTTTGCCAATCCGGGGCCGGTCACTTCATAAAGCAGTGCATTATCCTGTGCCTGCGCCGGATTCGTCAACACCCCGACGAATAACAGTCCGGCGGAGAGTAATTGGACAGTGAATCTGTTTTTCATGTAAACGTCGTTTGATAAAATAGAAATACAAAGCTAAGCAATAGGTTTTCTCTGCGACAAAAAATAGGATCGACAGACGGCTTGGTGTGACAAATGGTTGTAGATTTGATAGAAAATTTTGCACGATTAAAGGATACAACAGTAACAAACAAATAAAGTTACTATCACCCATGACTGCTCAACAACCAAAAATTGAACGGCTAACGGCATCGGCTTTTCAAAATAAAATCCGCCTTGTAACCGCTGCGTCGTTGTTTGACGGTCATGATGCAGCCATCAATCTGATGCGTCGGATTATGCAGGCGTCGGGAGCCGAAGTGATTCACCTCGGTCATAACCGCTCCGTGGCCGAAATTGTGGATTGTGCCATTCAGGAAGATGTTCAGGGTATTGCCGTGACGAGTTATCAGGGTGGTCATCTGGAGTTTTTCAAATACATGTACGATCTGCTGAACGAGCGCGGAGCCAGCCATATCAAAATTTTCGGCGGAGGTGGCGGCACTATTCTACCGTCAGAAATCGAGGAGTTACACGCGTATGGCATCACCCGGATCTACTCTCCCGACGATGGCCGGGCGATGGGTTTGCAAGGCATGATCGACAATTTATTACAGCAATGCGATTTTGAGCTGCCGTCAATAAAAAACATCCCGACAGACCGGCAACTACAGGAAAATCCATCCCAAATTGCCCGGCTTATAACCACC
>JANXVQ010000416.1 GCA_025351545.1 Spirosoma sp. | reverse complement strand
ATACCTGGTAGGCATACTCAGATCGGCGAATGTAGGTTTGGATTTACGCTTCAGCAACGCTGTCACACTGTCCAGTTCAGTGGCGCTGACCTGTAGTTCCTCTTTTACCCGTTGCTGAACAGAACTCAGATATTGCTCATCGGTAGCGCCCGGAGCGTTGTGCTCCAGCAATAAGAAGCACAAGACTGACAAGGCAACAGCCAATACGGCTAACAGTAAAAAAATATGTTCTTCAATTCGCTTCACAAAACGGGGTTGTCTTTACCAAAACAGTCCTAAAATCATGCCAGAAATCAGAGAAGTCATACCCATACTAATTTATATATGAATAAATGTGTTTGAGCTTTTTGCTGATTTCTAACAATTGGCTGCTATTCAACCTTTATCGACTGTAAATCCACCCGGTTCATAACCAATTTCAGCGCCCAGTACATAGAGCAAATGTTTGCGATCAATAATGACCTGTACACCTTCAACGTTATACACTTCGTCGGCTGGGCCGGGCAGGTCGAAACCCAGCAGCCAGGATGAGCCGCAACCGCCCCCCCGAACGCCAACGCGTAAACCATATTCGCCGGGAATTTTATTGGCCCGCAACGTGTCCAGAATTTGTTGACGCGCTTCTGGCCGAACTGTAACAGGATTATCAAGCATGTTAGTTTGTAGTAAGTAGAAACTCTCTATCAATAAATCGGCTGGCAATTGATCGCAGATTACCGTAAAATTACCTTTTTCCGTTAAACAACGTTTTCCTTTTTATGGACCTATTGAGTGATTTCCTGAAGTTGATTGTACCGGCTGGCTTAGTATTATATGGTATGTATGTGACCGTCAAACTATTGTTGGAGCGCGAAGCCGACCGTCATAAATACGAAGTTAAAAACCGCTATACTGATACCGTTGTACCGATACGCTTGCAAGCCTACGAACGAATGGTCTTGTTTCTGGAACGTATCAGCCCCAATAATTTATTGTTGCGGCTGGGCGGCAGCTCAATAACCGTACTTGAGTTTCAGCAACGGCTCCTGCAGGAAGTCAGGGATGAATACAATCATAACCTGTCGCAGCAGGTGTATATGAGTCAGGCTACCTGGGATCAGATTCAGGCGGCCATGAACGATGTTATGACACTCATCAACCAGGCATCGGGCGACACCCGCCCCGACGCCCCAGCGCTTGATCTTTCCAGACGGATTTTCGAGCGGATTATTCAGCGAGACAGGCAACCCACCTCCGACGCGCTTAAAGCCGTTAAAGAAGAAATTCAAGTGATGTTTATGTAGAAAGCAGTGCGGGTAGACCACCCGCACTGCTTTCTAAAATACGCCTGCCGATAATGTCAGGACTTTTTGGAACGCTTCCTGATTAATTGACAGCGTAATTCCCTCTTCAGTCAACGTTTGAATAATTTCTTCTGTGGGCAAGTTGCCCGTAAGTTCATCAGTCGCCATTGGGCAACCGCCGAAACCACGTAACGCCCCATCTATTCGTTGAACACCCGCCTGCAAAGCGGCACGCACTTTGGCAGGGCCGTCACCGGGTCGGGCGTGCAGATGGGCACCAAATTCAACTTCTGGAAATTTACCAATCAAGTAGTAAAACAGCGCTTCGATAGCCTCGGGCGTAGAAGAGCCAACGGTATCAGATGGGGCAATAATACGAATACCCGTTTGTACCACTCTTGCGGTGAATTCGCCGACTAGATCAGGACTGTACATATCGCCGTACGGATTTCCAAAACCCATCGATAAATAAACGACCAACTCTTTTCCTTCCTGAGCACACAGCGTCTGAATATCAGCCATCTCAGCAAAGGCCTGTTCAATAGACTTGTTGGTATTGCGCTGCTGAAACGTTTCGGAAACAGAAAGAGGAAAGCCAAGGTATTGAATCCGGGAGTGTGAAACCGCCTGTTCAGCCCCGCGAAGATTCGCCACAATCGCCAGCAGTTTTGTTTTTGTTTCGGATAAATCGAGTCCGGCCAGTACGTCGGCAGTGTCACGCATCTGCGGAATGGCTTTAGGCGACACAAAACTACCAAAGTCGAGCGTATCGAAACCCACCTGCAACAGCGCATTCAGGTAGCGAATTTTGAGATCGGTCGGGACAAAATGAGCCAGCCCCTGCATGGCATCACGAGGGCATTCAATGAGTTTCATCGGCGTATAGTTTGGCGCATCAGTCCGGCCATCAAGGCCATTATAACTGCGCAAATGGCTAGCCCACCTGCTTCACGAGCCATCTCGATATTCATACTTCGCATGCCTATTTCGCTAAACAGAAAACCTTCAAATTTAGGAGGCCATTGGTATATAGCCGCAACCACATATATAACGCCCATTACCGCAAAAAACCACCAACGGCCCATGCCCGCGTAGGACATAAAACAAGCTACAGCGGCAAGACCGTAGATAGGAATCCAAACTTCAGGGTCAGGATCGTTATACTGAAGAGCGGCAAATAAAATAAACAGCAGACCGAAGATTGCAGAAAGAGTCTTTTTCATGTTGGTTATCGTGAAGGGACTATAATTAGGACTATAAGAGTAATCGGCAAATGACATACTAAGCAAACTTACTTCATCTACCAGAAACTTACCGGCAATATTCCACTACGGCATTAGCGGCATCTTCATAGCCGAGGGTTTGAGCCTGTTTTAAACTCAAACAACCGCTCTCCCGTTCATTCTTGATCATTTGGGCAATGCCCAATCCGTAAAATGCCTTCCCGAACTTCGGATCAGACCGGACCGCCTGTTGAAAATCGGAAATGGCTCCGGCAAGGTCTTTCTGCTGAAATCGCAGATTCCCGCGATTATACAACGCTAGTGCATTGTTGGCATTTAGCGAAATAGCTTTTGAAAAATCAGTAAGGGCAGGCTGGGTTTGCCCCTGCATGGCAAACAGTTGACCCCGATTTAGAAAAAGTTCGGCACTAAGACTGCGGCTGGTATCGGGCATAAACCGAATCGCATCCGAATAGTCCTTTAAAGCACCAACCTGATCATTTTGGGCGACCTTCAATAGCCCACGGTTATAATAGGACCGGTAAAAATCGGGTTCCAGTTTAATAGCCTGATCGTAGTCGAGGGCTGCGTTGGCATATTCTTTTAGTTCAAAATAAGCAACCCCCCGCGAGTTAAATGCTTCGACATTTTTGTCATTTGCTTCGATAGCCTGGTTCAACGCCTGTACTGCTTCCCGAAATTTGCCTTCTTTTAAATAATTTCGGCCCTGCTCAACGTATTTATCTGATGAACCACAAGCACTGATGCTGAATACGATACCTAAAATTAACCCTAATGAACGCTTCATACTTACTTAATTTGGTCGTAAAGGTACGGGTGAAATTTGGTCGTTTGGCTAACAATGTCGTAACTTTGAATCGGCAAATCGGTGCTACCAGCTCCTGCTGAATCCCCCAGGTCTTGACCGAAGCAAGGGTAGGTGGTCGTAGCGGTGAGACATTGATTTGCCATTTTTTATTTCCGTTCAGCCAGGTTTCGTTTAGCGGGGCGGTTAACGTTGTTTTGCGGGTTATGCGTTTAGCTGTATAAAGCCGCTAAATTTCCCAAACCCAACATGAACTTACTTAGTCAGCTTACCCGTTCATTCCAGCAGGCGTTTAACGCCAGGCCCAGCCTGATTTGCTCCCCCGGCCGTGTCAACCTCATTGGCGAACATACCGATTATAACGAAGGGTTTGTGCTCCCGGCGGCTATCGACAAAGCCATTTATTTAGCCGTTGGCCCTCGTTCAGACAATGAACTCCATTTTGTAGCGCACGACCTTGACAAAACCTATCAGGGTTCATTAACCGACCTGAAGCTTACTAATAGCTGGGCCGATTATCTGCTGGGCGTCGTGTCAGAATTTCAATTGGCCGGTCATAAACTGCGCGGATTCAACTGTGTTTTTGGGGGTACAATTCCGATGGGTGCGGGCCTGTCGTCGTCGGCAGCACTTGAAAATGGTGTTGGTTTTGCCTTAAATGAATTGTTCGGCTTGGGACTGGACCGATTAGCGATGGTAAAGCTATCGCAACGGGCCGAAAATGAATTTGTTGGCGCTAAAGTAGGCATCATGGATATGTTTGCCAGTATGATGGGCAAAGCCGATCATGTTATAAAACTCGATTGCCGCTCGCTCGACTATACCTACGCGCCCCTGCGTATGGATGGCATCAGCCTTGTTCTCTGCGACTCTCGGGTGAAGCATTCGTTAGTTACCTCCGAGTATAACACGCGCCGATCCGAATGCGAAGCCGGCGTTCGATTCCTGCAAACATTTTATCCCGAAATCAAAAGCCTTCGCGATGTAACAATGCCTATGCTGGACCAGCATCTGCGCAACACTGAGCCATTGATTTATCGCCGGTGTGCTTATGTCGTTCAGGAAAACCAACGGCTGCTCGACGGTGTAGAGGCACTCGAAGCGGGTAATATCGAAGCTTTCGGCCAATTGATGTATGGCTCCCACGAGGGCTTAAGTCATTGGTATGAAGTAAGTTGCCCTGAGTTAGATATTCTGGTAGAGATTGCCCGCCATCACCCCGGCGTATTAGGTGCCCGGATGATGGGCGGTGGTTTTGGCGGTTGCACCATCAATCTGGTACGCGAAGAAGCCCTCGATGATTTTACAGCCCTGATTACTAAACAATATAAAGCCCAAACGGGGAAAGATACGTACCTTCACGCCTGCAAAATCCAGGATGGGACAAACCTGATTAGTTAGTCAGTAGAACGGGCGATCACAGCCTGTGATTGGCCATATTGATTCGCTGTCTACCTGTCCGACTGTATAACTGTTTAACTGTTTAATCATGAAATTTTTCATTGACACGGCTAATTTGGCCGACATTCGTGAAGCCCAAGATATGGGAATTCTCGACGGTGTTACCACCAATCCTTCGCTGATGGCGAAAGAAGGTATTACGGGGAAAGACAACGTAATGCGCCACTACAAGCAAATTTGCGAAATCGTACAAAGCGATGTTAGTGCCGAAGTTATCTCCGTCACGTATGATGAGATGATTAAGGAAGGCGAAGAGTTGGCTGATATCGACGAGAATATCGTGGTAAAAGTGCCGATGAGTGGCGATAGCATCAAAGCGATCAAATATTTCTCGGAAAAAGGCATTCGTACCAACTGCACGCTGATTTTCTCGGCAGGTCAGGCACTTTTAGCGGCTAAAGCAGGGGCTACTTATGTGTCGCCATTTGTAGGTCGGTTAGATGACATTTCAACTGACGGTATGGCGCTTGTTGAACAAATCGTAACGATTTTCACGAATTACGGTTATACAACCGAAGTTCTGGCAGCTTCTGTACGTCACCCAATGCACGTGATTCAATGTGCTGAAATTGGTGCTGATGTTATGACGGCTCCATTAAGTGTTATGAAGATGTTGCTTAACCACCCACTTACCGATAGTGGTCTGGCTAAGTTCCTTTCTGACCACGAGAAAGCTATCTTACCTGTGAAAAAGTAATTTTTGAATTACGAGGTATAATTTAGAGTGGCGAATCCGTAATAGGATCTCCACTCCAAATTATACCTCGTGAATCGTAAATCCATATGTTTTCGACAGAACCCGTTCTTACGCTCGAACATGCTGACATCTATCAGGAAAAGAAGTTGGTATTAGGTGACGTATCATTTCAGATCAATAAGGGCGAGTTTGCCTATCTCATCGGCCGAACGGGCAGTGGTAAATCGTCGTTGCTTAAGACGTTATATGCTGATCTCTGGCTTCAGAGCGGTAAATGTTTCGTAGCTGGGTATTCTCTTGATGCGATAAAACCCAGCGATGTGCCCCAGCTACGGCGAAAAATTGGTATCGTTTTTCAGGATTTTCAATTGTTTTTTGACCGTTCAGTCGAAGAAAATCTGAAGTTTGTGCTCAAAGCAACCGGCTGGAACAACAAGACGGAGATGAACAATCGCATCGCCGATGTACTCATGCAGGTTGGTTTAGGAACAGCTCAGAAAAAAATGCCCCATCAGCTTTCGGGCGGAGAACAGCAACGTGTGGTGGTTGCCCGTGCTATGTTAAACGAACCGCAAATTCTTATTGCCGATGAGCCTACCGGAAATCTGGATCCGTCGGTATCAGACCAGATAATGAAAGTATTTCAAGCCATTAATAATGCCGGGACGGCCGTTCTGATGGCAACCCACAATTACGAGTTACTCAATAGATATCCAGCCCGTGTGCTCCGCTGTCAGGATGGGCAAGTGGTCGAATTAAAAGGTTAATCCAACTCCCGCTTCTACGCCAATCCCTTACGTTCTGGGTATGATGATGACAGCATTAAGCAGGTATTGATAAACACAATTGAACAACACACTTGCGATACATAGTTGATTTATAGAGAAAAACAATAGTTTTTAATCAGTCAGTGATTTTTATAAATAGCGGCTTATGCCTGCTCATTAGCTATAAACAGTAAATAAATTATCAGTCATATTATTTTACTATTTGTCGATCATTAGATCTTTGTTTTAATAACTAAGCTTAATTAATAAAAATAATCACTATTTCAGCATAAGTAGTTCAGCCATTCATATTGCTTTGCAAGTTAAAATTTTATTAATTTTTATTATTTCCTGCTGATCTCTTATCTATTCGTATGAATCCATCTCCTGTCCTTGATGAGGAGGCACCTGCTCAACAGTCTGTCGTCGATTATAAAAAGAACCAAAAACAAAGGAAGGTGCTGGCTCACATGTATGCTGAGGGAACTTGTACACTGGCGCATTTAACTAAAACGCTGCATAGCAGTGTGCCATCGGTAACTAACTTAGTCGAAGAACTTATTAATAACCATTGGGTAAAGTCTATTGGTACGGCGATTGGTAGCAATGGGCGCCGACCGGTATTATTTGGGTTAGATACAGAACACAACTATGTAGCCGTGTTGGATGTCAGTACGCACGACACCAAAATCCTGTTCATGGATATCCATCGAAAAGTAATTTTTCGAGGTGACTATGATCTACGACTCGACGATAATCCAACCTTTCTCTCATCCTTAGCTCATTACTTTACCAATGCCCTTGCCGAGTCAGATATTAATAAAAACGACGTCATTGCAGTAGGTGTATCTATGCCGGGTCTGGTAGATGCCCGCCGGGGGTTGAATCTCACGTACAAGAACCTAAATCAAACAGGCGAATCCATAACCAGTTGGTTGTCCAACCAAATTGACAAGCCGGTTTATATCATCAATGATACGAAAGCGACCGTACTAGGCGAAAGCCGGTTTGGTGGGGCACAGGGAAAAAAACAGGTTCTGGCTATCAATATTGATTGGGGAGTGGGGTTAGGAATCGTTGTAAATGGCGAAGTATTTCAGGGAGCCAGCGGCTTTGCGGGTGAATTAGGCCACATTCAGGTTGACCCGGAAGGGGAATTGTGTTTCTGTGGTAAAATTGGTTGTCTTAGCACCGTTACCTCAGCGTTAGCCCTGGTGAAACGGGCACAGCGCGATATTATGGCCGGTCAGGTTTCTAAACTGGCTGCTTTCCGCGACAAAGTCGATCAAATCGATATTGACGAACTCATCAACGCAGCTCATTCCGGCGACTCTTATGCTATCGATATTCTACACGAAACTGGTTATCAACTAGGTAAAGGGCTGGCCATTGCTATTAGTTTATTTAATCCTGAAATAATTATTGTTGATGGTGTGTTGACCAAGGCCGCTGGCTTTATCCTGAACACCATTGAGCAGGCCATCAGTAAGTATTGTTTGAGCGACTTCCGAAATGATATGACCATTGAACTTACCCAGTTGAATGGCACCGCAAAATGGTTAGGTACTCACGCTTACATGATGGAAGACATTTTCGCAAATTCCTGAGGTAGTACGCCATTAAATACGCAGAGAGTCCCCACTGAAACGAATTACAAACTCGTTTCAGTGGGGACTCTCTGCGTATTCTGTTTTTTAACTTTTCGCCTTCAGATAGGCAAACGGAATAATCATTTCCTCTAACGATACCCCGCCGTGCTGGAAAGTATTGCGATAATGATTAACGTAGTAATTGTAATTATTGGGGTACGCAAAGAAATAATCTTCCATCGTGAACACGTAAGCCGTTGATACGTGCGGTTTTGGCAAGAATAAACGTTCTGGTTTGCGACCCACAAAAAGGTGGTTATCATCGAAACCCAGGTTCTTTCCTTGTTTGTAACGAAGGTTGGTGTTCGTTTCGCGATAACCAACAATTTTAGCTGGTTTCTGCACCCGAATCATCCCATGGTCGGTTGTGATAATGAGCCGCCCACCCTTGGCGGCAATTTTCTGTATAAACTCTAATAAGGGCGAGTGCATGAACCACGACCGTGTAATGGAACGATATGCCGACTCATCAGGAGCCAATTCCTTGATCATAGCCATATCTGTCCGGGCATGCGACAGCATATCCACGAAGTTATAGACCACTACGTTTAATTGATTCTGTAACAGGTTGTTAAAGTTATCGACGAGCGATTTTCCCTGATTAACGTTCAGAATTTTGTGG
>JANXVQ010000409.1 GCA_025351545.1 Spirosoma sp. | reverse complement strand
ACTAATCAATCCGAATAATCTTTATTGAACCACTTAAACGTACAGTTTTTCTGGGTTTTGTTTAATTAGGTGTGTTTAGCAGATGGCCCGTTTTCTTAACGGGCCATCTCTTTTTGGTAAGTCCCGTAGTCTACTGATTTAGAATTATGGCAAATTGACATTCAAACCAACATGTCAATAGACCGGATAACAGAGCCCGGCAATCAACAGGGGCAATGCCCATCGGGTGTATAAACCAGAAAGGGACTTCACCCTATAATTTGGTGAAGTCCCTTTCTGGTTTACAGTAAACTTGCTTTAACTACTTAACGATGTGGTAAGAGATATGTCATGATATTGTATCCCATAACAAATACCCATTCAACCCAATAATAAGTACCGCTACCACCCACGATAGGGCTTTTATCCAGGCGGGATTGACGAAGCGGCCCATTTTTGCTTTGTCATTTGTGAAGGAAACCAGAGGAACCACCGCAAAACTAAGCTGTAAGGACAGAATAACCTGACTAAATACGAGCAATTCGCTGGTGCCATGTTCCCCATAAAGAATAGCTACAACCAATGCGGGAACAATGGCCACCAAGCGTGTAATAAGCCGACGCAACCAGGGTTTAACACGCAGATTGATAAAGCCTTCCATCACAATCTGACCAGCCAGTGTACCCGTTAATGTGGAGTTTTGGCCCGAAGCCAACAAGGCTACTGCAAACAAAATACCAGCCATCTTAACGCCCAGAATCGGGTCGAGCAGGCGGTGAGCATCGGTAATATCGGCAACTTGCTGATTGCCCGAAAAGTGGAATGCAGACGCCGACAAAATGAGGATGGCCGCGTTGATGAAAAATGCCAGAAACAACGAGACTGTCGAGTCGATGGTCGCAAATTTGATGGCCGATTTTCGACCAGTATCATTTCGACCGAAATCCCGGGTCTGTACAATACTGGAGTGTAGATACAGGTTGTGCGGCATAACTGTGGCGCCCAATATCCCAATAGCAATGTATAACATACCCGGATTGGTGATGACTTCAGCACGGGGTATCAGACCCGATATTACGTTGGCAATGTCGGGTTTAGACACCAGTAATTCGTAACCGAAACAGCCTACAATTAAAAAAATCAGACTGGCAACAACCCGTTCGAGTAGCTGAAATCCTTTGTTTTGTAAGTATAAAAGCAGCAAAACATCCACAGCCGTAATAAGAATGCCAACTGTGAGCGGCAAGCCAAACAGCAGATTGAGCGCAATAGCTGAGCCGATTACTTCGGCCAGATCGGTAGCGGCAATAGCAATTTCGGCAAGAAGCCACAACCCAATAGCGGTTGGTCGGCTGAAATGATCGCGGCAGGCCTGAGCGAGATCCCGGCCGGTAGCAATACCTAATTTGAGTGCCAGGTGCTGAAGCAGAATAGCAAACAGGTTGGAAATCAGTACTACCGACAATAGCCTATACCCATAGCGCGCACCGCCTGCAATATCGGTAGCCCAGTTGCCGGGGTCCATATAGCCTACCGCCACCATTAAACCCGGACCAGCATAAGCCCGTAATGTCTTAAAAAATCCTGCACCCGTTGGCACATGAACTGAACTATGTACGTCGGCCAGTGAATTTGCGTTATTCTCCTGCCGCCAGCCTTTCATCGACGTATCCGTTGCTTCCATTTGTTAGTATTGTACGCTGACTGGTCAACTAATCAATCCAGGCTCAGCTGCTTATTGGATAACCCGTACTTATATTGAGCAATCACATAACGTACCAAATGTAAGTATTGTTTAAATAAAAATTTAGACTAGTCTAAATTTTTAGAAAGTTTAACATTAAAACTACCTTTGCGGGTAAACTGTTTTAGTTTATTCAACTGTTGTGAATAAGCAGCCATATTTTCATGCACTCATTTACCGAAGAAAACTACCTGAAGACTATCTATTATCTTGCCAATCGTCGGCAGGGTGAAGTCAGTACGAATGCTTTGGCGGAAATGACATCAACAAAAGCAGCCTCAGTAACGGATATGCTGCGAAAATTGGCTGATAAACAGTTGGTTCATTATAAAAAGTATCAGGGTGTTCGATTAACCGAAGAAGGAGAGCGTCTGGCATTGCAGATCATTCGTCGGCATCGGCTCTGGGAAGTTTTTCTGGTTCAGAAGCTGGGTTTTGGCTGGGATGAAGTCCATGAAATGGCCGAAGAATTAGAACACATTCGTTCAGAAGAATTAGTAACTCGTTTAGATACGTATTTAGGGAATCCACAGTTTGACCCACACGGTGATCCAATTCCAACACCTGCCGGACAAATGCCCGAAACCGGCTATCGAAAACTATCAGATGTAGCCACCGGAGAGGGCGTTTGTCTGATGGCCGTGCTGGAACATTCAACCGAATTTCTGCAACATCTCGACCACTCTAATCTAACCCTCGGCTGCACCGTAACCATCCATGAAATTAACGCTTTCGACAAGTCTGTACTGGTAAAAATTGACACCGGCCGCACGGTTTTTGTCAGTTACGAGGTTGCTAAAAATTTACTGGTAAACTAATTTGCTGAAGTGGTGAATCGCTTTTGCGTGATGTCGGTCTCTTAAAGCCGATTTGCGAAACAGCTCAATATGTCGGTTTTAAGCAGCCGACAGGATAAAAAATGAAACTCTTAGACGCCTATATTCTCAAACGTTTTCTGCAAACATACATCTTCGTGGTGCTGGTGATTGTGCTTGTGGTGGTTATGATTGATTACACCGAAAAGGTGGACAATTTTCATAAAACCCATGCACCCAGCCACGCAATTCTGTTTGATTATTACCTCAATTTTATTCCCTATTGGGCTAATTACATCAGCCCGCTAATGGTGTTTATTGCCACGGTATTTCTAACGTCACGGCTGGCCGCCCGTACCGAAATTATTGCTATTCTGAGCAGTGGGGTTAGTTTTGTCCGGTTTCTGTTGCCCTATGTGCTGGGCGCGTCAGTGCTGGCCGTAGCGACCTATTTTATGGTCAATTACGTAATCCCAAAGGCCAACAAAACGCGGATTGCGTTCGAGATAAAATACATTAACGATGCCTATACCTACTCCGGGCGAAATGTGCATTTGAAGATTGCTCCCAATACGTATGCCTATCTGGAGAGTTACAACAACCAGAGCAACACGGGTTATAAGTTTACAATGGAGCGGGTAGAAGGTAATCAGCTTAAACAGAAACTCTCCGCCGACCATATTGAGTGGGATGTTAAAAAGAAGAAGTGGACGATTTACGATTATAAAGTCCGTACTATCAATGGCTTAAAAGAAACGCTTGTGCCCGGTGTCCGTATCGACACGACGCTGAATCTAAAACCCGACGATTTTGGCTCAGATTTTAACCTTTATGAAACGCTTACCCGGCCTGAACTCAACAAGCGAATTGAGATTTTACAAAGCCGTGGTGCCGATGGCGTTGAAACCTATCTGCTCGAAAAATACAGCCGCGATACACGGCCATTTGCCATTATTATTCTAACTGTTATTGGCGTAATCATGTCGGCCCGCAAGAGTCGCCGTGGGGTGGGTTGGCAAGTCGCCCTTGGTTTTTTTCTGGCCTTTACGTACCTCTTGTTTTTCATGCTGGCAAAGGGCATCGCCGAATCGGGGAACCTCAATCCAATAGTGGCGGTCTGGTTGCCAAACGCTATTTTTGCCGCTATCGGCGTGCTTCTGTACAATACCATTCCCCGGTAATACTAACGAGTTGAGCATGATAAATGACTACCTGTTCAGGGGTGTTCATCATGCTCAACTTTCGATTCATCATTTATGTCTCCAAAGGCTTCATTCACGGACTATTTTCAACTTCATTTCATTGTTCTGATTTGGGGGTTTACGGCTATTCTTGGTAAACTTCTGGAGCCGCTCGATTCGTCGGCAGTCGTTTTGTTTCGCACGTTGCTGGCTGTTTTGGGCCTAAGTATCGTACTGCTAATTCGTAAGCAGAATATACGCGTTTCACCAACGGATCGGTGGAAATTACTGGCTACGGGCGGAATAATTGGCCTGCACTGGGTTTTGTTTTTTCTGGCCGCCCGATTATCTAATGTCTCGGTTTGTCTGGCTGGTATGGCTACCAGTTCGCTTTGGGCAAGTGTGCTGGAGCCGCTTCTATTGCGTCGGCGGGTGCGCCCCATTGAAGTAGCCTTGGGGGCAGTTGTTATGGCTGGCCTTTACCTTATTTTTCGGTTTGAATTTGATAAAGTTGTGGGATTGTCCGTTGCCGTCGGTTCGGCCATGTTATCCTCCCTATTTACCATTATCAACAGCCGCTTTACGCACCGTATTGATGCGCTGGTTATTTCGTTTTATGAAATGGCCGG
>JANXVQ010000402.1 GCA_025351545.1 Spirosoma sp. | reverse complement strand
CTAAGCGAATCGCCCAAACACTGTCGTCAGGTTGAACTTGATCAGCCGGTGTTAACGACAAAAGAGTTTGATAAACTGCGCTTTATAGACAAGCCAAATTTCCAGGCTAAAACCATTAACTGCTTATTTACGGCAGATGGTCATGGTAAATCGCTGGAACGCGCGCTGGAACGCATTTGTCGCTATGCCGAAGATGCCATTCAGGATGGTTACTCGATTCTGGTACTGTCAGACCGGGCCATTGATTCCAGCCACGCGCCAATCCCGTCATTACTGTCAACATCGGCCATTCATCACTACCTGATACGGCAAGGGTTGCGCGGCAAAGTTGGTATTGTGGTCGAAGCTGGTGATGTATGGGAAACTCACCACGTTGCCACACTCATTGGATACGGCGCGTCGGGTGTGAACCCTTATATGGCTTTCGAAACGATTGCCAATATGAAGGAAAAAGGGCTGTTGCAGGTAGATTATGACCTCGACAAGCTCTTCAAAAACTACATAAAGGCTGTGGATGGCGAGTTGCTCAAAATCTTCTCGAAAATGGGTATCTCCACTCTGCAATCGTATCAGGGTGCTATGATTTTTGAGTGCCTCGGCCTGAACGAAGACGTAGTTGGCCGGTACTTTACCGGGACAATATCGCGCATTAGCGGGATGGGTCTGGACGAGATTGCCCGCGAAATTCTGGTGCGGCATTCGGTGGCTTTCCCAGATATGCCGATCTCGGCACCACGTTTGGAAGTGGGCGGTATTTATCAGTGGAAGCAACGGGGTGAGAGACACATTTTCAATCCTGACACCATTCACCTGCTACAGCAGTCTACTCAAAAGAACGATTACACGATCTTCAAGAAATACTCAAAACTCATTGACGATCAGACGCAGAAAGCGATTACATTACGTGGTCTGCTGAAGTTTAAGAAGGGGACTTCTGTTCCTCTTGACGAAGTTGAGTCTATTGAAAACATATTCAAACGCTTTGCAACGGGTGCCATGTCCTTCGGTTCCATATCATGGGAAGCTCACACCACATTAGCCATTGCGATGAACCGCATTGGTGGCAAGAGCAACTCAGGCGAAGGTGGCGAAGATGAATTACGCTATACCCCGCTCCCCAACGGCGACAGTATGAATTCGGGGATCAAGCAGGTGGCCTCCGGCCGATTTGGCGTAACGAGCTACTACCTGACCAACGCCCGGGAACTACAAATAAAAATGGCGCAGGGTGCCAAACCCGGCGAAGGTGGTCAATTACCGGGCTTTAAAGTAGACGACTGGATTGGTCGGACGCGCCACTCAACGCCCGGCGTGGGACTGATTTCGCCCCCGCCCCACCACGATATTTATTCGATTGAAGATTTAGCGCAACTTATTTCTGACCTCAAAAACGCGAACCGGGCCGCCCGGATTAGTGTCAAATTAGTGTCAGAAGCAGGGGTTGGCACGATTGCTACCGGAGTTGCCAAAGCCCACGCCGACCATATCCTGATTTCGGGGCATGATGGCGGTACAGGGGCTTCACCCCTCTCGTCAATCCGTCACGCAGGTTTACCGTGGGAGTTGGGTCTGGCCGAAGCACACCAAACCCTGGTAAAAAATAAACTCCGTGGGCGCGTTACGGTGCAAGCCGATGGGCAGATGCGCACAGGTCGCGACCTGGCGATTGCCGCCCTACTCGGTGCCGAAGAGTTTGGCGTGGCCACAGCCGCGCTGGTTGCAACGGGGTGTATTATGATGCGTAAATGCCATCTGAACACCTGCCCGGTAGGGGTGGCAACCCAAAATAAAGAACTGCGTGCGCTGTTTACGGGTAAGCCCGAACATGTGGTAAACATGTTTACCTTCCTGGCCCTGGAACTCCGGGAAATCATGGCTGAACTGGGCTTCCGTACTATTAATGAAATGGTTGGACAGGCGCAGATGCTCGAACTTCGGGATAACCTGCCACATTGGAAATATAAGAATCTCAACCTGAATGCTTTGCTATACAAAGAGCCAACCAATCTCGATGTAGCCTTGTACAAGCAGGAAGAACAGAATCACCATTTAGACGACGTTCTCGACCGGAAACTAATCGAAATCTCTCAACCAGCGCTGGCATCCGGCGAGTCGGTTTACGGTGAGTTCACCGTACAAAACATCGATCGAAGCATTGGCACCATGTTGTCCAATGAGATATCGAAAGTGTACGGCGGGCCAGGCCTTCCCGATAGCACGATTCACGTTAAATTGCGGGGTACGGCCGGTCAAAGTTTTGGTGCATTCTCTACCGCAGGTATTAAACTCGAACTTGAAGGCGATGCGAATGACTACTTTGGCAAGGGTCTTTGCGGGGCACAACTGATTGTCTATCCCGACCGGACGGCCCAGTTTAAGCCGGAGGAAAACAGTATTGTTGGCAACGTGTCATTCTACGGTGCCACTTCGGGCGAAGCCTTCATCCGGGGTATGGCCGGAGAACGGTTCTGCGTTCGTAACTCGGGAGCGAAAGTCGTTGTTGAGGGCGTAGGTGACCACGGGCTCGAATACATGACGGGTGGGCTGGTCATCATTCTGGGGCAAACGGGTCGCAATTTCGCGGCTGGTATGTCGGGCGGTGTAGCGTATGTCTATGATCAGGACGGTTCGTTTGCGTCTAAAGTAAACCACGAGATGGTGAATTTAGAGAGCATCACCGATGAAGATCAGGGCATCATTCGCGAATACGTCGAGAAGCATTTCCAATACACAACCAGTAACGTGGCGCTGTCACTTATTCAGGACTGGGACGGGCAAATTAGCCATTTTGTAAAGGTGATGCCCGGCGATTTCAGCAAGGCGCTGGCCGGACGGGGTATCTCACTGGCCGATCAGATCCGCGACAAAAGCGTTGTTTATCAGGACATAACAGTTGATGTGACGCAGGGGTAATGCATGAATGTTCCTCACGCCCGTAACGCTGAAGTCCCTGATAGAAAACTAACTGGCTATCTACTGGACCATACTCACCCTCAAAATAAAGGCAAGGCTGCTTTTTATGAAATAGTCGGCTTCACAAAAGTGAATTCGGATCAATTAAGAACAGCCTTGCTGAGCCATGTACTCGCGAATGAGTTTGCAAAATTTATCTAAACCGACTATGGGATCCGATATGTTGTTGAGGGTTGGATGCCTTGCCCCAATGGCAAGCATTACCCGATTCGGTCGATATGGTTTATTGAGAATGGTGAAGAAATTCCTAAATTAGTAACAGCATATCCAAACTGAAAGGTTATGATTGACGAAAATAATTTAGTCGCGCTGTTAATTGATTTGCCCGAAGCGAATTTAGTACGTGGTGACGTTGGAACTGTAGCCATGATTCACGGCGATCAAAA
>JANXVQ010000391.1 GCA_025351545.1 Spirosoma sp. | reverse complement strand
GAATTGCTTTCGACTTCAGGAAGCCAAGAAACAGCAGAACTATGCCAAAAACCGATAACAGAACAATGGGAAGCATGCTTTCAGTGGTTAGTCATTAATAGTAGTGGTCAGTTGATAAATATCGACTCAACCAGTGATGGCTTATTTCAGCGACACGGCCGTTGTGCCGATGTATTTCATCAGGTTAGCAACGGCAGGTTCGGTAACTTTCAGGAATGTATGCGGATAAATACCTATCCAGAATATCATCACAACCAGCGGGATAAACACCCAACTTTCAGAATTGGTCAGGTCGGCAAATGATTCGGTGCGGGATGTTGTCGGGCCGAACATACTTTTCTGGAACATCCGCAACATGTAAACAGCGCCAAAAATAATAGTAAAGCCAGCCGCCAAACCCAGATAGTGATTATACGTAAAGACGCCATGCAGCAATAAAAACTCACCAATAAACCCATTGGTGAGCGGCAGGGCCACACTACCTAACAATACGATCATAAAATAAACCGTCAGTTTGGGCGTCGATTGTGTAATGCCCCCCAGTTGGTCGAGTTGACGGGTGTTTGTACGGGAGAAAATTATATCGGCCACAAAAAACATACCTACTACATTGATTCCATGCGCCAGCATTTGCACCAGCGCGCCCTGCATACCTGTTTCAGTTTGAGAGAACACACCAGCTGCCATCAAACCAACGTGCGAAAACGATGAGTAGGCGATCAGCCGCTTCATGTCGCGCTGGCGAATGGCAATAATTGACCCATACACAATACCGATAACGGATAGAATGATGGCTGTTTTTCCCCAGGTTTCAACACCGAGGGGCACAATGGGCAGAATAAATCGAATCAGTCCATAAACACCCATTTTAAGCATTATGCCAGCCAGCAACATGGTGGCGGGTGTTGGCGATTCTACATAAGTATCAGGCTGCCACGTATGAAATGGGAATACCGGCATCTTGATTGCAAAGGCAATGAAGAAAGCCCAGAACACCCAGTTCTGGGCCTGGACAGTTAGATTAAGGTTATAAAAATCAGCGATAGCCGATGAATGGGCTGCTCCGGCCGTTGCTGGTGTCTGGTAATAGAGATATACCAAAGCCACCAACATAAACAAACTCCCAAAAATGGTATAAACAAAGAATTTGAATGTAACCGAAATTCGTTTTTCGCCCCCCCACATGGCTGCCAGAAAGTAAATCGGGATTAACGCAGCCTCGAAGAAAAAGTAGAATAGAAACCCATCCCGGGCGGTAAAAACACCCATCAGCGCAGCCTGCATGAAGAGCATCAACGCATAGAACGTAGCCGGTTGTTTATAACTCCGATTGAACGTGGATAGAATAATGAGCGGAACCAATAGCCCCGTCAGTAAAACCAACAGTATGCTGATACCGTCGATGCCCGCGCTTAACCGGATGCCCAACGAGCCTATCCACGGATAATCGAAACCAAACTGTGAACTGGCATCAGCCCGAAATTGAAAAAAGGAATAACCGGCACAGACCAGCTCGATCAACGCGGCTACTAAAGCTGCCTGTTTTATCCGTTCTCCCCGAAAAGCAAAAATCAGGGTGGCCGCTACGGCAGGGTAAAGAATAAGGAATAGGGTAAGCATATCAATGATTTATGATGGGCAACTTACGATACATCGCCTTTCGGTTGTATCTGACCTTATAACCGAACGAAGAACCGCAGGGCAAAAATGACAACAATACTAACGACCATTGCCAATACGTAGAAGCCAATTGAGCCGCTTTGCAGCAACCGCAGCTGCGCCGAACTTTTCTGAACAAGCCACGCCACGCCATTTACGACGCCATCGACAAGTCCTTCGCCAAAACTATATAAGGCATCGCCCAACCCTCGAATCGGCCGGATAATAATCGCTTCGTATAATTCATCCACATAATATTTGTTGTACACAACTTGCTCTGGCAGCGACCGCTCAACCGATTCGGGGGCCGGAACTGCCTGACGGCTGATATACACAACATAAGCCAAAATTAGTGCCAGTAATGCAACACCCGCCGAAACGGCCATTAGTATGTATTCTGTGCTGTGGTCAATTGTGGATTCGGCAAAAGCTTCGGGACTCACCTGCTTTGACCCCTCAAAGATGGGAGCCATAAAATGACTCAGCCAGCCATCACCCGGTAAGTTCAATGCGCCACCAACAGCCGATAAAATGGCCAGAACAATCAGCGGAATTGTCATTGTGCCGGGTGACTCATGGAGATGATGCCGTTGCTCTTCCGTTCCCCGAAACTCGCCAAAGAACGTTAGAAACAACAATCGGAACATGTAAAAGGACGTCAGGCCGGAACCGAAAACCCCCAATGCCCAAAGCAATTTATTATGTTCGAAAACATGCGCCAAAATTTCATCTTTCGAGAAAAATCCGGCGAATGGAGGTAGACCTGAGATGGCAATCGTACCAACCAGGAATGTAATAAAGGTGATAGGTAACACTTTTCGCAGGCCACCCATTTTTCGAATATCCTGCTCATCAGACATGGCGTGGATAACACTACCAGCACCAAGGAATAAAAGAGCTTTGAAAAATGCGTGCGTAATGACGTGAAACATGCCCGCTGTGTAAGCCGTTGCGCTTAGGCCGAGGAACATATAACCCAACTGTGAGACAGTTGAATACGCAAGCACTTTTTTGATGTCGTTTTGCAACAGACCAATAGAAGCCGCCAGTAAAGCTGTTGCTATAGCAATTCCACCAATAATTTCGAGCGTTACTGGTGAGAGTGTATATAGAACATTGGAGCGGACAACCATATAAATACCAGCCGTTACCATCGTAGCCGCGTGAATCAGGGCCGAAACAGGCGTTGGACCAGCCATCGCGTCGGGAAGCCAGGTGTATAGTGGAATCTGTGCCGACTTCCCCATTGCCCCTACAAACAGTAGAAGTGTAATAGCCAGAACCGTCTTATCGCCCATTTCCAGACTGGTAGCCTGTTTGAAAATGTCCAGATATTCGACCGATCCGAAGGTGTTGATGAGCATAAAAATACCCAGCAAAAAGCCTAAATCGCCGATTCGGTTCATGACGAAGGCTTTGCGCGCAGCATTGTTGTAGCTGGTATTCTTGTTCCAGAAGCCGATAAGCAGGTACGAACAAAGTCCTACACCTTCCCAGCCAATGAACATGATGACGTAGTTTGACCCCATCACCAGCAATAACATAAAGAAGATGAAGAGATTCAGAAAAGCCATAAACTTGCCAAAACCTTCATCGTGGCTCATGTAGCCAATGCTATAGAGGTGAATCAGCGACCCAACACCCGTTACAACAAGAAGCATCAGCAAGGATAGCTGGTCGATCTGAAACGAGAAGTTGATGTGTAAATCGCCAACACTAATCCAATCGAAGAGGGTGGCAATTAAAGGCTCGGACGTTCCGGTTTGTTGTCCATTGCTCACAAAAGACCGGAACAGGATTATTGACAGGATGAATGAGGCAAGCACAGCCGCGGTTGCTATTCCCCCGGCTAAACCCTTCGGGACCCGACGAAAGCCGATGCCATTGATAAGAAAACCAATTAGCGGAAAGAGCGGAATTAACGCACAGAGTAATTCTAGTCGCATGAATAATTGTAAATGAGTGACGGTCCGACGT
>JANXVQ010000340.1 GCA_025351545.1 Spirosoma sp. | reverse complement strand
ATATGGCGACCTTTTTGGATCTTGAATTGCTGCCCTGCGATCTCTACGATTGCGTACATGTGTTGTGTATGAAATTGGAAATGAGGGTGCAAAGGTAGCAATAACGGTTCAGAAAGCAAGAGTACTTTTCGCAAAAAATCTCACAATCGTCCCTTCATAAAATCGCCGGTCGCCGATTTCAATAAACCCGCAAACGAGTTCAGGCAAAATAACACGCCCCGGTCAATCAACGCTTTAGCCTGATCGCCGGTAGCAGCTGTGGTTCCGGCAATTAGCCCGGCCTTTCTGATCTTGTCAACTACGCCCGCAATTGTTCGTTTTACTTCATCATGGCCGGGGCCGTCATAGTATCCCATGCTCATGGCCAGATCACGCGGACCAATCACGAACCCATCAATTCCCTCAACGGTTAGCAAATCATCGATATTATCAATGGCTTCTTTGTCTTCAATCTGGGGGAGAACAAGAAGTTGTTCGTTGGCAAAAGCAACATATTCCCCCTGATTCATACTGCCCAGCAGATAATCGTTTGCCCGTACCGGTGCAAACCCGCGCGTGCCAAGGGGTGCATATTTTACCGCCTGTACCAGGGCTTCTGCATCAGCAACGGTACTGATAGCAGGCATCATAATTCCCATCACGCCCGCATCTAAAAATTGCAGAATCAGCTTCGGATCGTTACTCCGAACACGGGCCAGAGGTGTTATGCCGCTCAACTCACAGGCTCGCACGATATCCTGCACCTGCGCCGTGGTAATGGGGCTGTGCTCGCCGTCGATCATATAAAAATCCAATCCCGACAAGCCGCAAAGTTCAGCTACGGTCGGATCGCTGCTATTAGACAAGACGCCCAGCACGGGCTGACTGTTTTTAAGCCGGGTTTTAACAATATTTTGCTTCATAATCCTAGGCAAAACGGAAGCTGTGCCCCGCTTTACTGTGTTTCATTACAAGAATTTTTGTGTCAGCAAGATACGACCGAATCAATTGCGAATTCAAAGACTGTGGTGCCGGGTACTAATCAACGTATCAGATACGGATGGATACCGGCTTTGGCCTGTTTTACAAATCCAAATTACCACGTACCTTTAAGTCAAGTTTCCTGTTTTCACATGCGCTGGTTAATTCCCGTTTTTCTTGTGCTAACGCAGATTGGGCAGGCGCAGCATCCATTTGCTATCCGCCACCTCACCACCGCCGACGGACTATCGCAGGGGTCGTGTTTTTATATCCTTAAAGATTCACGGGGGTTTATGTGGATGAGTAGCCAGAATGGCCTTAATCGCTACGATGGCACCCAATTTACAACCTACAACTTCGACGATCGGGACTCAACCACTATTGGTAAAGGAGAGGTGCGCGGTGTCATCGAAGATCCTTCCGGGAATCTTTGGGTCGGAACAGAAGAATGCCTTAACCGCTATGTCCGGCATACCGATTCGTTCGAGCACATCTACGCCACAGATCGGCAGGGACGTCGTCTACCCGCCCTTCAGGAGCCTTTTTTTGCCGATGACTCAACGGTTTGGTATGCGAGTAATATAGAAGGTATTATGAAACTGAACTACCGAACCGGACGTAAAACAAGCATCAGGCCATCGGTTAAGCCGAAGTTCAGTATCAATACCGAATGGATTGAGCATCAGGCTGATAAACGTACGTTACTCTATCTTTTACCCATGGGGTTTGCGCGGTATAATTACCAGACACACCAGCTCACCACCTTTTTGACAGGTCAGTCAACCGATCAATCCATCAGCACGTTACCGGCTAATCAGTTCAGGAAATCTTACCTTTTCCAGTCTATTCACCGCTGCGATATGGTTGGCTCTCACTATGGTAATTATTGCTTTGCCGGTCCGAAGGGCATTTTTGAGTTTGATGCCAGCCTGACTCACCTGGTACGCTATCACCCACTACGGCCGGGCATTGACACGTATCGTTTCGTAAGTATTGACGAAGATAAAGAAGGACACTGGTGGATCGGTGCCGCGGGATCAGGCGTATGGCTTTACGATCCTGACAATATGAAATTGTTGCGCGAGATACAGCCGGGGAATGCCAAAACCACGTCGCTACTGACGAATCAGGTTTCGGAGGTGTACGTAGATAATCTGGGACTTGTCTGGGTGAATGGTGACCCCTTTGGCGTTGATATAATTTACCCCAACGCCTACACGATTGAAACATTTCCCGACGACCCAACTGACTTATCGGACCTAAACAGGCACCCTATCCGGGGTCTTTGCGAAGACAAACAGGGACGTATCTGGATTGGGACGGTGGATGGCGGCATTCGGCTCTTTGATCCAAAAACGGGACAAATGCGTGCCTACATTGCCGATCAGGGCGTACCCACAGAAGGCAATGTCCGGCATATTATTTGTACCCGGAATGGCCGGATTCTAGTCACAAATTTACAGAGTTTACTTCGTTACGACCCTAAACACGACCGCTTTGTTGAACTGCCAAATCCACTCTGCAACGATGCCGACTGTCGGTTTGCACGAGGTATTTACGAACTGCCCGATGGGCAATTTGTCATGGCTACTTTTGGCGGGCTGTTTTTATTGAGCCCTGATCTAAAATTCATAAGCCGCGTAGATCCGGAAGGCACCTATTTCGGTTCATTTTACTTCGATCCGGTCACTGGTTTACTCTACGCAGGTCGGCGCGATCAGGATTTGGTCGTGTACAAGTACAGCAATAACCAGTTGATTCAGCAATATGCGACCTTGCCCGGTTATAATATCATGGACTTTATTGTCGATCCAGCGCGACAGGGTTTATGGCTTTGCACGGATCGGGGTCTGGTTCATTTTGACCCGGCTACCCGGCGCGTTACTCGGACATATACGGTTCGTGACGGTTTGCCCGACGATGTGGTATATGGCATGTTGCTCGACCATAAGGGGCACTATTGGCTGAGTACAAACAATGGATTAGTTAAGTTTTTCCCTGCCGAAGGCAAGTTCAGCCCAGTTGTTTCGACAAAGGGTCGTGAGTATAATAGTCATGCATCTTTAGTTGGCTCCGACGGCACTTTCTACATGGGCGGAGTTCACGGACTGGACCAGTTCACACCCGATCAGCTGGAAACTTACAAGGCCGATGTTCCGGTTCGAATTATTAGTTTTAATGTAAATGACCAGCCCTACCGGACTAATGGTTTTGTGGGCGAAACGGGAATCGTAGACCTCTCCTATCAGCAAAACACCTTTTCTATCGGCCTCGCAGCTTTAGATTACTTCAGTAACGGTAAAAATCAACTCACCTACAATTTATCCGGCGTTGATCGAAACTAGGTAACACTAACTGACGCCAATATTGTGCGCTATGCCGACCTATCTCCCGGCAATTATATATTTCGGGCCCGGGCGATCGACGCACGAGGGAAAATTATGCCTACAATGCAGTTAAAAATTACTATCCACCCCCCCATCTGGAAACGGTGGTGGTTCGGCGTACTCGGCGTACTGGGACTCATTAGTGCTGTAATTACCTGGCTTACAATGTATAATCGACAGAAACTTGCCCGACAACGGCGACTACTGCAAAACACGCTGGCTACTCAGGAAGATGAACGCCGACGCATTGCCCGCGACCTGCACGATGATCTGGGGAATACACTGGCGGCCATTAAAGGCATGTTGGGATTAGCAAAAGAACGAGTAGTCCTGGCAGCTCAAATGCCGGAAGTTGCCAGGGCTTACGAAATGATTGACAAAGCAAACAAGGATCTTCGTGCCATTACCCACGACCTGATGCCAATTGAGTTTGAGAAATACCCCTTGCCCGATGTAGTAAGCCAGTTAATAGACCGGATTAACCAGTCGTCACGAACAGCGTTTGCTTTTATTCTTTTCGGCGAAGTTCATCGATTAAAGCCTGAACGAGAGCTGGTTGCCTATCGAATCATTGCTGAACTGGTACAGAACGCATTAAAACACGGTGGCCCAGGCATGGCCATTGTTCAATTAGGCTACCATTCAAAGCACTTAAGTATCCTTGTTGAAACACCACTGGATCATGAACGAATAAACACAATCCTTTTGGAACAAATGACGCAGGGAATCGGGCAAAAAAATATAAATTACCGTGCTGAATATCTGCGGGCTATCCTCACTACAGACAGCAATGCAGAAAGTCACATTGTTATGCTCGACATACCGTATGACGAAACCAGCTTACTATCCCATAAACATACTGATCATTGATGACCACCGCCTGTTTAACGACGGGTTGGGATTAATGCTCGCCGATGCACCCGATATAACGGTTGTTGGTCATGTTTACCACAGTCGCCAAGCCGTTGAGCAAGTGCGTGACCATCGGCCTGATGTGGTGGTCATGGATTTCAATATGCCCGAAATAAACGGCCTTGACCTGACCCGGCAACTCATAACCAAACTTGGTCCGCAGCGTATTCTAATCTTGAGTATGTACGGCGAAACTCGCTATATCGAAGACTTCAGAAAAGCGGGCGCCCTTGGCTATATGCTCAAAACATCGTCTAAGGAAGAACTGCTAACAGCCATCAGAGCTGTTGCTCAGAGAGTACCTTACTTCGACCCTAAACTGGCCGACGAAAAACAATTCAGTAATCATGCCGACGACATATTCCTGAAAAAGTACAAGCTCTCACCTCGTGAGGTCGAGATTATAGGACACATAAAGGATGGCTTGAGCAGCCCTCAGATTGCGGAGAAAATAAACCTGAGTCAGCATACCGTTGACACCCATCGAAAAAATATACACGCTAAATTGGGCATCAATACGGTAGCCGACTTGGTCCGGTTTGCTATTGAGATGAATATATAATCTACTTACCATATCAACATACCCGGATTCGGGTATTGATTTAATAAATGATTAATGCCAACTTTGTTTATCTTTTGCACACACTGTTTTATCTTTCCAATAACCTTCCTCTATCGGTCGCCCTGTATAACCCGGGCGACCATTTTTTTTATCAGAAAAACAGATCAATGGCTACCCGAAATGTATTGCAATGGGCTTCTACAATATCGGTTAAGCGGGGGGAGTAACCACCGCCCATTGAAACGACAATGGGCAATCCGTTTTTGATAGCCTGCTCAAACACAAATTCGTCGCGTTGCCGACAGCCCTCCCGGCTAACACTCAATTTTCCCAGCCGGTCAGAAGCCAGAATATCTACGCCCGACACATAAAACACAAAGTCGGGCTGCTCGCGCTGAATCAGGCGAGGCAAAATGTCATAAAGTGTATTTAGATAGACCTCGTCGGTCGTACCCGTAGGCAGTTCAATATCCAGATCCGATCGTTCTTTTTTGAGTGGGTAATTATCGGCCCCATGCATACTGAACGTAAATACACGTGACTCGTGCTGAAACATTACGGCAGTGCCATTGCCCTGATGCACGTCTAAATCCACAACCAGAATTTTTTTCGTCTGGCCCATTTCGAGCAGATGATGAGCGGCCACACCCACATCGTTGAGCAAACAAAAGCCTTCACCCCGGTCGGGAAAAGCATGATGGGTGCCGCCCGCGATGTTCAACGCCACCCCGTCTTGCCGGGCAATTCGCGTGCAGTCAATCGTTCCCTGTGTAATAATCCACTCACGCTCAATAAGTTCTGGCGTTAATGGAAAACCAATTCGGCGCATCATTTTGGGATCAATAGTGCCGGTTTTCAACGCATGAACATAATCAGCCGTATGAACACCCAATACCCAACGGTCATCGACAGGTGCCGGACCAAAAAAATTAGCGTCGGTGCAAGTACCTTCATAAAGCAATTGTTCCTGAATCAATTCGTACTTGAGCATTGGAAACCGATGCCCCTCAGGCAACCGCAGCCGGTACACCGGCGAAAATGCAATCTGAAGCATATAAACAAAAGCAGCCCGGTCCGTTCGATAAAGATACGGCTTAGTTAACCTGTTCGAGGCCGTTTATGTTACCGATGTCTGTCGTTTGGGCGTTAGTGGGGTTTATCCAACTTGTATGAAAACAGCTATTATCACCGGCGGAGGCCAAGGCATTGGCCGAGTGGCTACCCAATATTTACTCACACACGGTTATCGCGTAGCCATTTGGGAGGCCGATACCGACGCGCTGACCGAACTTCGTGAAGGCTTCAAAGCATCAGCAGCACAAATTTTATTTGTCTCCTGTGACGTATCCAGTGAGATTAATGTCAAAAAAGCGGCCGAACAAACTATTTCTCACTTCGGACAGATTGACGCACTAATCAACAACGCGGCCATCATGATTGAAAAACCTCTCGACAAACTCACCCTTGACGAATGGAACCGGGTGATTGGTACTAATCTCACCGGCCCTTTCCTGTGCGCCAAACACGTTGCTCCCTATTTAGCTGTACAGAAAGGGAGTATCATTAATCTGGGTTCAACTCGGGCATTTCAGTCAGAACCAGATACGTTCGCTTACTCAGCCAGTAAGGGCGGCATTTTGGCACTCACACATGCGCTGGCTGTTAGTTTGGGCCCCGATGTACGGGTGAATGCCATTAGCCCCGGTTGGATCGATGTGTCGTCTCTGAAGAAAAAAGTAAAAGCAAAAGCTGACGAACTTCGTCCCGAAGATCATGCTCAACACCCCGCAGGCCGCGTGGGGCAGGCCGACGACATTGCCCGAATGATTCTTTTCCTGATTGCCCCGGAAAACAGCTTCATCACGGGACAGAATTTCATAGTCGATGGGGGGATGACACGAAAAATGATTTACGTATAATTACCCTATTAACTGACTTAAACATACCTGACCTTTGCTTAGTTATTACAAAGTCATTCCCCATAAGTCAACTTATGGGGAACGACTTTGTAATACTCTCTATTCCATAGCCGCCATGAACATAGAACTAACCACATCCTCAGAAACAGCCCCGCTCGAAGTCCTGGATTTGCAGGTATCATCACGCCGGACATCTGGTAAATCTGTAGTCTCCGTCAAGTTTTTGTGCCGAAGCGATCGTTATACCAATCATCTGCATATACCAACACTGTCATGGTTTGATGCCAACCAGTTACAGCGATTTTCGCAGGAGGTGGCTACGGCTCAGTATCCTCAAATCAGCCAGACGGATTTGCCCGATGTTGGCTTGCGCCTAACGGGCTCGGTTAGGCGGCTATCGGATAAATGGACAACTAGTCGAACAATCCAGATTGAACCATTGCCGTCATCGAAAACTCAATTTGTACCGTTTACAATTCATGCATCGCATCACGATGTAAAAACTTATGCGGGTAAACTTTATAACCGCTTATGGGAATTGTTTACAAAGGGATAAAGTGAACTAAACGATAGGCGTTATAAGAAAACACCCGTAGTTATCAACCAACGTACATGGAAAATGTTAACCAGGACGCCCTGCTCAATGAGCACCCAAATAAGAGTGGAACGGATCAAACACCGGATGACAGTATTCTTCAAAACGAAGATTACAATCCTACAGACCTTGCCGGTGATGTAAACACAGCACCAGCTACACCCACCGACGAACGGGAAGCCGCTACCAACAACCACGGAAGCGGTGCTGCTTCGGGCAGTCCCAATATGGAACCCGACTTAACAAACTATGGCAACGTTGATGCATTGGGTAATAATGACGGCACAGAATCTGATCCCGAATTGACGGACCCAATCGGCAATAGTTAATTGGCATGATCCGGAAACCTGTCAAATTCAGTTTAAACTTGCTCAACTCTCAATAAAAGTTGAATTTCAGTCACCATTTAACCAAAACCATGCCATACGCTGATAATCTGTCGTTCACCTTTTGTTGAAGAAAAGTTTCGGTCATCTTACTCTATATATTCAGTAGATTTTATTCACACTCTAAAAATTCCCATTTTATACCCCGTTGAAGCGATTTAATGAAAACATCATTCAGGACTACGATATCCTTTGTTTTCTACAAGCTTAGGACTTTCGCTTAAAGAGAAATTGCTTG